>CAZTNL010000374.1:0-3862 GCA_964614885.1 uncultured Calditrichaceae bacterium
TACCCATTTTTTTTCCGGCCACCCGGGGAGGTTTCCGCCGTCAGCGGCTGTGCGGCCCGGCGCGCGTGCTCCACGACGCGCAGGAATTCGGGAGGTGCGCCGGTGGCGGCGACATGGTAGATGGCGCACGAACTCAGCCAGCCGTCGCTGCCGGCGATGAGACCAGCCAGGGCGGCGCGCCTGTCCAGCTCCGTGCGCTCGAGAAAATCGTCGGCCTCGCGCAGCACCTCCTCGATCGGCAGCCCTTCCACGATGGGAAGCAGAATGCGTTTGTGTTTGTTCGAGAGGATGTTGTCGAGAAACTCGATCGCGTTGGCGCGTACAGCGTTGTTGCGGCTCGTGGTGGCCGCGAAGGCGTTGTTCATGTCGCCGGGCGGATAGCACAACCCGAGCAGTCGGAACACCCGTTCGAGGTGGTCGTCCAGACGCTCGCACAAAGCCCGGTGCAGCAAGGTGGTTTCCTTGCGCTCCTGCCCGGCCGGCGTTGCCGCAAGGTGACTGGCTGCCAGAATTCTGTAATACTTTTTCATCTCGTCAAGGAGCGCCCGGTCGACACGGCCGTCAAATCTGAGGTCCTGAAATCGGCTGCGCAACTTGTTGAGCGCCTTGATAATCTGGTAGCGCACCGCTTCGTTCGGCTCATGAAGGCAATCCAGGAGAACGTTGACGGAGCGCTGGCTGCCGATGAGGCTGAAGACGCGTGGTATCGCGACCCTGAGAGCGGCGGCAACTTCGGGGTCTTTCAAGTCGCGCGCCAACGGTTCACAGATCGAATCTCCATACTCGGCCAGGGCGTGCCTGGCTTTGCGGCGGTAGACACCCGCTCTCAGATTTTGAACGAGCAGTGGAATGAACTGCCGGGCGCGCGTCTGGCCGGCGCTTTCGATGGCCGATTTTCTGACGTCCGGAGACTCGTCGTGAAGCAGGTCGGTCAGGTAGCAGTAATACATCTCATTATGGAGAAGGCCCAGGGTTTCGGCAACAAGGGCGCGGGCCCGCTCTCCTTCCTGCATCAAAGCTTGTATCAACGCCGGGTTCAGCAGGCGCTCGGCAAGGTCGGTGCGGCCGGCGACGTAGTGCAGGCAGGCACCTTGTAATTCGATGTCGCCGCTTTTGAGCCACTCTGCCGCCAGCTCTTCTCCCTGCTCGGAAAATTCCACCACCATGCGCACGGCCAAACGCCGCACCTCGGCGTCCTCATCCTGCAGCAGTGGCCGAATATCTTCGACGAGGTGGGCCATTCGTTTATTGTAGATCAGATTGAGGCTCTGCCGCCGGACCGCTGCCGATTTGTGCGCCAGCAGGGGGCGGACCTCCTGCCGCAATTCGACACCCACCACCGATTCCAGGACCTGCAAGGCGTAGACCACCTGCCGTTCGTTGCCACCGGAGAGCGAGCCCAGCAGAGAACGGATGGTCGCCTCATCCGTGATCGCCAGAGAGGCGGCGTCGAGGTCAATTTGGCGGCCCGCGATGGCCTGGCGAAAGGAATTGATGTACTCCCGGTAGGTTGCGACCGCGATCGCCAGCCACACACCCGCCAAAACCAGCGAGATAATGCTGATGTGGGCAACACTCAGACCGAGCCAGGTATAAAAAATCAGCAGGATGGCGCCGGCCAGACCTCTGGCAAATCGGTCGGCAAACATATCTATGAACGTCTTTGTCTTGCGTTTCAGTTCCTGCGGTACGGGCAAATACAGCAGCTCCATCCCGACTTTGTTGATGGAATGGCGAAATGCGCCATCACCTACTTTTATGGCAAGAACAGAAACGAGCCCGTAGCTTGCGAGCACCCACGTCGACGTGAGCAGCAGCGCCACCGGCAGGAAGAGGATGGTGACGCCGACGCCAAACTTGCGCAGGATGCGGCCGGCGAACAGGAGTTGAAACACCAGCGCAAAAATGCTCAGGTTGGACAGCCAGAGACCGAGAAAACCGGTCAGTTCGTCGGTGTCCTGCATCGCCTGGCTGGCAAAGGCGACAAATTGAAAATCCGCGATTTGTACGACCATGTACGTGAGGCCAACAATCGCGACGATGAAAGCCAGGTGCCTCGACTCCCGGATGGTGCCAAGGGTTTCGCGAATGACCTTGACGCCGGCTGTTGTCCTGGGCGCTTTCGATGGCTGGCGCGATGCTCCGAGCGAACGGTCGCGGTGCCGCCATGCGAGATTCATCAACAACTGGGCGATGAGCAGGAGCCCGAAACAGAAGAAGGCCAGGTTCGAGGTGCCACCTATCTGCCCGACCAGAAAGCGGGTAAAATATCCCCCCATGATCGCGCCGGCCAGCGCGGAGGAGGTCAGTACCGGGAAGAGTCGCTTGGCCGCGCGCGCATTGAAAACGTAGTTGGCGAGAAGCCAGTACTGTGAAGTGGTGAGGACTCCGTATATGCTCGCCCAAATGAAAAGCGCGTAGTAGAGAACCGGGCTTTCAATTTGCAGCTGCAACATCCAGCGGAAAAAGAGCAGGCTCGCCATCAGGGCAAGCATCGTGATGTTGAGGAGTCGCTGCAGCCTGAGGGTGGCGCTGAATTTCAAATACACAATCACGAACAAGGCGACGACGATGGCGAGAACGATATACAGGATCGGCAGCTGGCGCAGGCCGAGCGTCGTCACGAACAGGGAGCGCGTCATCGGCTTCAGCACGTTGTATGAAGCGATGATGACGAAGATGTAGCCCGCCATGATCAGCAGGCGTTTTGCCTCGCCTTCGCGAACGTCGATGAGATGTTTAATCAGCTTAGGCATGCGGCGGTCACGTCAGGACATGCCGGATTCCCAGTCGTTTCGCCGTTTCGTGCCTGGTTCGGACTGTGGATCGCTCACCCTAAAACCGAACCTTTTTGCCGCGGCGTCGGTTTTTGTCGCGTCGGGTCTGGTCGAAGGAATCGCTGCAGTACTGGGTTGGCGCCAATTCTTTGAAGAAGACCTCCTTAACCACATTGCAGGCGCAATCGTCGCGGGCCAGGAGTTTTGAATCCTCGCAGATTTCCACACGAACCACATCATCAGGCATCTGAAAGTCCACCTCCGGGAGCTGCAGGGTATCGTAAACGGCCTTCATATATGGCGCCCAGATCGGCAACGCCGCGTGCGAGCCCGTTTGCCCCTTGCCCAGCGTAAGCTTGAAGTCATCGATGCCAACCCAGACACCGGTCGCGATTTGTGGGGTAAAGCCGAGAAACCAGGCATCGCTGTTGTCATTGGTAGTGCCGGTCTTACCCCCGGCGGGGCGGTAGAAATGGTACATCCAGCGGGCTCTGGCGCCGGTTCCCTTGTCGATGACCGTTTTCAGCATATCGGTCATGATGTAGGCGGTCTTTTTCCTGAGCACTTCCTGGCTTTTAGGAATGTGGTGCTCGATGATATTGCCGTTCTTGTCCTCGACCCGCAGGATGGCGATCGGCTCGACATGTACGCCGCCGTTGGCAAAGGTGCCATAGGCGGAAGTCAGTTCCATCGGGGTCACGTCGGAGGCGCCGAGCGCGATGGCATCGACAGCCTGTAGTTGCGACTTGATGCCCATCCTGTGCGCATAGTCGACGACCAGCGACGGCTTCTTGATCAGTCCCTGGAGCACCCGCACGGAAACGAGGTTCAGAGAGCGCCGCAGCCCTTCGCGAAACGTCGTCGGTCCGCTCACCGTCTGGTCGAAGTTTCGCGGAGACCAGCGTTCGCCGTTGGGCATCATGACCACGACCGGTTGGTTGAGCACCTCCTGAGTGGGGGGATAGCCGTTGTCGATGGCCACGGTATAGACGAACGGTTTGAAGGTGGACCCCGGCTGCCGTCGCGCCTGTACCGCCCGGTTGAACTTGGACTCGACAAAATCCCGGCCGCCGATCATCGCCAGA
>CAZTNL010000375.1:0-3861 GCA_964614885.1 uncultured Calditrichaceae bacterium
TTAGACAGCACCCAAGACCGGTCCGATTCGTAACCTTGACTTGAAAGGAGTCTACCATGTACTCATTCAGATTAGCTATTCGCGGCGCACTCTTACCTTTGTGTATTTCGTTGTTTGCGCTCTTCGGCTGTTCTTCGAGCAGCAGCCCGACTGACCCTGGAAACACCGGCGGCACCACCGATAATCAGCAAGCCGAAGCTGTCAGCAAAACCGGCGTGCAGATTTATCAGAACATCAACTCGTTCAAGAATATCGATACTTTCAAATCGGGCAAGATTGAAGTCGACAGTCTCGGCGTCACCGACTTCGCCAATCGCGGCGCCGCGACCCAGTTCGGACGCAAGGTAGCGCGCCAGGCGCTGCAGGCTTTGCGTCGTCAGCCGGCCGTGCAAACCCGTTTGGCGAGCGCTTTCGGCGACTCGGTCATCTTCGATTTCACCGAACGTGATACGGTGGAAGGCGTGACTCAGCATGTCGTGCTTTTCTACGATCCGCAAACAGGCATCGGCCGCCTGACGGTTGTCGGCTTTGATTTCAGTGATGAGCACGTGGTCGACTATGACTCGACAGAGTTGGTTGTCGACTTGGGCGGCACCGTATTCGATGACTCGGACGACGTTTTGAAGTCGGTTGCTTCGCTGAAGCGGTACCGCGCCGGGCAGTTGATCCAGCAGGAGGAAGGCACTTTCGTCGCCGACCCGCACGCGCCAGGCACGGAACCGGATGGGGGTATTTTGACCAGCGTGGTTACCTATACCGCTGATAGCTTCATCCAAAAAACGACGGAACGATTCGAGTACCACCCCAACACGGGCGGCAGCTACTCGAAAACATCCGAATTCTCGGATAACACCACCCATACCGAATCCGCGACATTCAACGACCAGGGAACGGGCACTTTCAGCGAGAAGCGTCGCGACGGCACCCGCGTGGACGGCACCTTCGATGGCGCCGAGCAGGATGGTTCCGGCAGCTACTCGATTACCACCACCTTTCCGGCCGGCCACGATCCCGTGTCTGTTGCCGAATCGGCGACCTTCAGCTACGATACCGCCAACGACCTTGTGAACGGTTCGTTTGAGCGTACGGCCACGAAGCTGGACGGTACGACCGAGCATGAAGAATCGACTGTCGCGCAGACCCGCAACGGCGATGTCCTGACGACGACGATCACTTCGACCGAAGTGGATGGCAGTCACGGCAAGATCGTTCTGACCGAATCGCCGGACGTAGAGCAGGCCGCCGGCGAATGGACCAATGCCGACCAGACATTCATCACCTTCCAGGCGCAGAATTACAGCGATGGCAGCTCGCACCTGGAGGCCAAACAGTACGCGAACAAAGCAGCGTTTGACGATGGCTCCGCACCCGCCGCAACCGCCGTTTTCGACTTCTATCCAGACGGCTCCGGCGTGGGCGTCGTCACCGAAGGCGCCGACGTCTATGACGTCGTCATCAGCCCGGACGGGTCCGTTACCGTCACCAAGCGTGGCTAAGTAGTGGCCTGCAAGCGGTGCCGAACGTAACTCAGCGGGGCGCATGCCGGACAGGCGTGCGCCCCGTTTTCTTTGGTTGCACTTGTTGGCAGAACGCCGTAAATTAGGCCCCAAATGAAACGCGATTCCCAGCAGAAAAATTCGTTCCGACAGGCCGTTCGGGCGGGCTTTGCAACGGCGCTGCTTCTGTGCAGTTTGCTCGCGCCATCGCTGTCGAGCGCCCAGCCGGCGCCCCGCAACCGGCAGTTGACGCTCGAGAGCTTCGAGTTTGTCGGCAACAGCAAAACCCGGCCGGATGTCATCCGCAGCCGCGTCGGTCTGGAAGTCGGCGATGAGATCACTCCCGAAATCATCGAGCGCAGCCGGTTGCGGCTCGAACGCACCAACTTCTTCAAGGAAGTCAGCGTCTATGCGCGTCCGGGCAGCCAGAAAGGCCGCATCGTGCTCATCGTCGAGGTCCGGGAGCGCCGCTGGCCGTATTTTCAATTCGAGGGTGGACACAACGATCTCGACGGCTGGTACTTTGTGCCGGCCAGCCTGCGTTTCGATAACGCATTCGGGCGCGGCAGTCGTTTTGGTCTGAAGTGGTTTCTCGGCGACCGGCAGAGCAAACTTTCGCTCGGCTATGGCGCTGAAATCTTTCACCGCTTCGACTTCTCCGTCGAGTTGTTCGCCGCCAATAAAGACTTTATTCACTATTTGAACAGCTTGCGCGCGTCGCAGAACGTTAACTACGGCGGACTCGCCCTGCGCGTCAGCGGCAAGAGCGGCTTCCTCAGGCACGTCTTCCTCGGCTATCGCTCGCTGAGTTACGAGCCGGACAATTTTGCCAGACGGGAAGACAATGCCCGCATCGAAGGCGGGGTTTTGCCGGCGAACGTCGCCGATGACCTCGGCAAGCGGACGTTCCAAACGCTGGCCCTCGGTCTGCGGTTAGACACCCGCGACAATCCGGTTTACCCGCTGAAGGGCGTGTGGGGCGCTTTCACCACCGAGCTGACCGACGAGACTGAGGGCGGAACTGCTCAATTCACGAAACTCACGTTGGATGTGCGCGCCTACCAGCGCATCGACAGCAAGCGCGTCTTTGCCCTTCATGCGAAGGCCGGTTACGTGACCCAGTTTTCGCCGTTCTACGAGCGCTTTTATCTCGGCGGCGCCAACAACCTGCGCGGCTATCGCGAGCGCCGGCTGACTCCGACCGGCTGGGGTGCCAAGCTGTTTCTCACCAATGCCGAGATTCGTTTCCCGCTCACAAAAGAGCGCTTCCCTTACCATAAATCGACCGGCGTGGTCTTTTTCGACGCCGGTGGCATCTGGGAAAATGGCCAGAAGCCGAGCTTCGACGACCTGCGCGCGTCGGTCGGGGTTGGCGTACGCATTAAGCTGCCGGTTATCGGCATCGGGCGCTTCGATTTCGCGGTTCCGCTCAGCAAGATCGATCAGAACGACTTCAAGTTTCACATATCGCTGGGGCATACTTTTTGAGAGCAGTTGCTACCATAACTATTTTCCTGGTTTTCCTGGCGGCGGCGCCCTTCTCCGCTGCGCGCGCCCAGCGCGCAAGCGACATCGTGGTGGAGCGTATTGCGCCGCGCCTGGCAGACGGCCAGATCGTGCTTTCCGCGCAATTCAGAAATCTGTTTTCGAAGAGAATTGTCGGCACGATTCAAAGCGGTCTGCCCTCCATTATTCAGATCGAGATCAAGCTCAGCGACAGCGCCAACCGCAGCCTCGTGCGCAAACGCATCTCGCGCAAGCTCTCTTACGATATCTGGGAGGAGAAGTACACGCTTACCAACCCCGACACCAGTTTGACTTTCAAGGATTTTGAAGCGGTCAAATCGGGCAGCAGCCGTATTGACAGCCTGACGCTGCTGAAACGGGAGGCACTGCGGGACGGCCAGGCTTACCGGGTGCAGATGCGCGTCGGCATCGTGCCGATCACGCAGCGGCAGGCCGAAAAGGTCACCGACTGGTTGCGCGACCCGAATCAGACGGACGAGTACGTTCCGTCTGACGAGCGCTCCAGCGGCTTCCAGCTCAATCTCAACAAGCTGGTTTCGTTTTTTGTCAGCAGCCACAAGCCGTCCGGTTTTGAATCGCGCTGGTTTTCCTCAGAAAGCTTTACTTTGCAGGACTTACGGCCGTGAGGCGGATTCGAACCAAGCTGGTGCTGGCTCTGCTGGCGATGACGCTCCTCCCGGTTTTTCCGGTCTACTATGTGGTCAAAAGTCTGGTTCGGCAAAGTCTCGAGGTCGGTTACAACAAGAAAGTGGGCATGGCTCTGGACGCGGCGTCGGCCATTTCGCGTGAGTTTTACGGCCGCTACCGGCAGGAAACGCTCAGGATGGCAAAGGCCCTG
>CAZTNL010000376.1:0-3839 GCA_964614885.1 uncultured Calditrichaceae bacterium
AGACGCACAACGATCCGCCGGTAGGTCACGAGCGACTTGCTGGCAGCCAGAAACTGCGCCGCGGCGACTTCCAGGCGCACGAACCGCTGGTCTCTCAGCCACCCGGGCGGGCCCACGATCATGGTTTTCTGTGGAAAAGCGGCCTGGCTGCCGTACACGTCCTGCAGCGGCACAAACTTCGCGACCAGTTCGCCATCCTGTTTTACCGGCTCAGGAAAGGGCAGCAGAGCGACCTCGGTTTCGACCTGTTGCGTCCGTTCTATGATCCGGGAACGGACCGTAGCGCCAGGAGGAATGGCGATGATCGCGACGTGGTAAGGAATCTGCGGGTAGCCTGCCGCCTCCTCGAAATGAGCATCTTCGAAGCCGAGCCTGAGCATGGCCTGGTTCTGTACCAACACGGTATCCCTCGACCACTGGTCGACGGAGAATTCAAGCGTCACACCAGCGGGACTTGCCGAAAGGATTCGCTGGGAAAGCTGTGAGGTCGCGGCCAAACCAAGCCCGGTGAAGACCAGAGAGGCGACCGCCGCCAGTGTCAGGCTAATTGAAAAAGGTCTATCAAACATAGAGGACCTAACGTTTTCCGCCATAATTTACAAAAAAAATGAGAACAAGGCCGATGACGACCACCGCTGAGTACATCAGCACCAGGAACAGTCTTGGTCTTGGAACAGAAAGCATTTCGTAACTCAGGAGTGCTCCACTGACCGCCACATAGAGCAGCCCGCGGACGGTAAATTTATCCACCATGCCTTAGGCCAATAACAAAATCATGCAAAGGCTTTGTTCCCCCGACAAGAATCTGAGCGTGGCATCGAAGGACGCAAAGGTGAGAGCGGGACACACTTGAGAGGGCCGTGTCGTCACGCTTTCTGACTCTTGAGGTTACCGCTTTCAAGACCGTCCTTTTCGGGTAAGCGTTTCTTGCCGTCCTGAATAGCGCTCAGTTCCAGTTTCATCATTCGAATCCGTTCCATCACAAGCTGCATAATTTCCTCGGAAACCCCTTTGCTCACCTCCCGGCCGTAATATTGGGACAGGTCGATCGGCTCTCCGTAATAGACATAAATTCTCTTGAAAATTCGCGGCACGATTGCCCCGATGGGAAGCACCTTGTCCATCCCATCGATGCAAACCGGAATAACCGTCGGCTGAGTTTCGAGCACGAGAACTCCCGCGCCACCGTGGGCCTTCCCGATCGTGCCGTTGCGTGAGCGCGTGCCCTCCGGAAAAATCAGCATGGTTCCGTACTCCAACACCTTCGTCATTCGGAAGATAGCGCGTACGTCTTTCCGCCCCCGCCGTACCGGGATACATTTCCAGTTGTCTGAAAGCCGGCGCAAGACAGGGTTTCGATAGAAATTCTCCGCGGCCGCAGGACTCCAGGGCAGCAGGCAGGGATTGAACAAAGCGCGCGGGAAAAAGGCGATACCCCCGACGAGGAAGCTATCGATCATGCTTTGGTGGTTCGACAGGAGGAGCGTGTTGGGCGTCTGCGGTACATTCTTTTTGCCCAATACCGTGGTATGATTGAGCCCCCTGAAAAGAACCAACCCAAGCATCACCGAAAGATGCGTGACCAGATAGTGGGTAAGGGGCCAGGTCAGGCGGAACAACCATCCCCTTTTCTCTAAAGACATTCTGCTTTGAATATTTGATACAAGTTTTCGCTCTCTCAAGAGCTAACAATATTGATGAATGTATCTATTTCGGCAGCAAAAGTAAAGAGAAAAAAGCCCGGGCCGTCGCCGCGCCAATCCGGACGCGCAGACGATTCGCTGCACGCGGTCAGGATTGCTTGCGCTGGAGCAAATGCTTTTGTACGATAAACTCTGCAAACAAACGGGCTTTCAGAGCGGCACCCTCCTTGTTCACATGACGCCCGTCCTGATAATACACTTTGTCGGCAGGAAACACAGCGGCAAAATCGAAGAAGGCGGCCCCGGTTCGGCCGGCAATGTCCCGGAGGACATCATTCTGTTCACGGTATGCGCTCAAATATTCGGGCGACGAAGAGCGCGGCTCATCTGTAAAGAGCGCAGATGCTGCAAACGTCGGCAAGATAACCTCGATACCCCTCGCTTGCGCCATGGTAACGATGTTTTCAATATTCCTTTGAAAATAGATCGGTTTGTTGATTTTCAGCATTTCAGCGGCGGGAACGTCCTTGAAAATTCCAGCGGGATAAGTGTGCTGGCGGACCTGGTAGTCAAAATCACCGGCATAGAAAGTTTCCGCCCGGCGATCGATCGTGCGGTTGACATTCATGTGTGAATTGATGAGGCCAGCCCGGATCATGAGAATGCGCAGCAGTGTACTGTATTCCCAAATGCTAGGCATAAAGATGTTGCTTGCAGTCGGCAGGCTTCTTCCTGAATTGTCGCCCCGGTAGACGGATGGGGGCCATACGAGGCGCGGGTGCACGTCATTGACGCCGTGATACACAATGATCATGTCGGGGTCAAGATCCAGCACTCTGAATTCGAGATTTACCAGGGATTCCCAACTGCTCCAACCAGGGCATCCGGCATTTATCACCTTGACATTGGGATACCCACGGCCATTCAATTCCCGTTCGAGGACGGCGGGATAAGAATCACGGTAGTCAGCCACGCCGGTCGAGTACGTGGTAGAACCGCCCAGGCAAACAATCCGACGCTCGCCTCCGGGTTTTTTCGCCCCGATCTCGTCCCCGCGATATCCGAGCGAATTATGTTTGTTCGGACCACGTCTGTAATTGGGTGTCGGATAATAACCGAGATAGCGATGAAAGGACTTCTTGAACGATCTGAGGCCGTCCTCCCCCGCCTTCGACTTTAGCTGGCGCAGCGAGGCGAACAAGGTAAAGTTTTTTTCGCCGGCGAAATGGTTGAGATAGACTCTGGCCGAGATCTCAAGCGCTGAAAAACAAACCAGCACCGCAATCAGAGCCGTGAAGACGTTCACAAGAAGCGGTTTGTTGTCGGTTGCCATGATTTTTTGCCGTTCCGTTATTGTAGCTTGGATCGCAGTGTGCCGTTCTCCGGCCACGCCCGCGGCAGTGCATAACCGGGTATTGGGCAATGAAGTACGGCTGACAATTATCGCTGACTACGCATAAATCCGAGGCGACGTTGCAATAAAACTACACCTTTTGATGCTGCTCCAAATAATGGAAGCAAAATGCCCGGCCGGGGTCACAAAACACACGATTTGGCCGTTCCATGCTCCAGGGCCGCAGCAGACGCTTTTGCAGCGCCTGCTGCACATCTGTTTCCGATTCGGCAACGCGCGAAGCTCCAGACCTCCGGGTTAGTCCATGTCGGCCAAGAAGGGCGCCATTTTTTCGACGATTTCTGCGTGGCATTGATTGTTGCTGGCCACAAATCCCTTTTCATTGAAGACGTTCTCCTTGTTGTACGTCATGGGGTTGCCCCAGCAATCGGTCATGAGTCCGCCCGCCTGCTCGAGGATGATTTGCGGTGCCGCCGTGTCCCATTCCTTCGTCTTCGAGTTGGGATGAATGTACAGGTCGCTTTCCTGGCGAATCAACAGGCCTACTTTCAGGCCGACGCTGCCCGACCGGACTTCTTTTTCGATACCTAAAGCACCCATGATGGCGCCGACAAGGTGAGAGCGATGTGAACGGCTGACAACCAGGCGCATCGATGCCGGCTCAGCTACCGAAGTCACCTGCATCCGGTGCCGCTCCTGACCCTTTTCCATAAACGCGCCCTCCCCCTTGACCGCCGTCAGCATCATGCCCGTTGTCGGCTGGTAGACCACGCCCAGCACGGGAACACCGTCTACAACCAATCCGATCATGGTCGCAAACTGGCCGACTTTGTCGATGAACT
>CAZTNL010000377.1:0-3831 GCA_964614885.1 uncultured Calditrichaceae bacterium
GGGTGTGGGGGGGGGGGCGCTCGCCTGTCGCGGGACGGGCGCACGATAGTTCCCGTGCTTTTCTGTGAGAATGCCACGGTTCGCTATGCAGCCCAGGCGCAGGCGATACTCGAAAAGAGCGCCAAGGCCAGCGCCGAAATACTCGGCATGGAGCCGCCGGTCTTTTTGCGGCTTCCCGATCAGAAGCTGGACACGTTTTCGGCGCTTGAGATGGCCCAGGCCATCGAGAAGACGCTGCGGCAGTACGAGCCGGGCATCGTTTTTACCCATCACGGCGGCGACATCAACATGGACCACCGCGTCGTTTTTGAAGCCACGATGGTCGCAACGCGGCCTACCCCAGGCCAGGCGGTCCGTATGGTGTACACTTATGAGACGATTTCGTCAACCGAGTGGGGTGCCGCAGGTTATCACTCCGGATTCGAGCCAAACACGTTCTACGATGTCACATCTACTTTGGCGTTAAAGCTCGAGGCCTTTGGAAAATATGAACTTGAGATTCGGGAGTATCCGCACCCACGTTCTCTGGAAGCACTTGAAATCAGGGCCAAAGACTGGGGAGCGCGCGTCGGCATGAGGGCCGCCGAAGCTTTCCATCTCGTCCGCAATCTGACCTAGGAGCAGGTAATCGTTACACAGAATTCGATGGGACCGCGAAGAATTGTTTTTGTCGGGTGTGTGGCGGAAGGTCTGGAATGCCTGCAGGAAATCCTGAAGGCCGGTGGCAACGTAGTGGCTGTCGTGACCTTCACGGATGAACTCGCAAGCAAGACTTCGGGAGCGGTTTCATTCGATTCCATTGCGAGGTCGCACGGTATTCCTTTGCATAAAGTGAGGAGCACGAATACGCCGGAATCTATTGCCCTGCTCAAGGAACTTGCGCCGGATGTTATTTTTGTGATCGGCTGGACACGGCTGGTCAGCAAAGAGGTGCTGCAAACGCCCGTTCTCGGGTGCATCGGCATGCATGCTTCGTTGCTTCCACGCTACCGTGGCCGTGCCCCGGTCAATTGGGCTATTATCAACGACGAAAAAGAGACCGGCAACACGATGCTCCTGCTGGACGATGGCGTCGACACCGGTGATATCTTATTGCAGAAACGGATACGGATCTCATTTTCTGACACTTGTGAAACGCTGTATGCCAAGGTGGCTCAGGCTGGAAGGGAGATGATTCGGGAGATCATGCCATTTATCGCCTCAGGGCGCTTGCCGAGAACGCCACAGGAACACGCTCAGGCTACGGTCATGCCCGGCAGAAAACCCGAAGATGGCCTGATCGACTGGCAGAGGTCGTCGCTCGAACTGTACAATTGGGTTCGGGCCTTGACGCATCCGTACCCGGGCGCTTTTACATTTCATAACGGAAGACAGCTCCTCATCTGGCAGGCACACCCATCGCCCTTTCCCGAAGCGGGGGGCAGCCCTGCGTTTCAGCGCTACAAGGCAGGGGAAGTTGTTTCAGTATCCGATGGAATTACAATCGCCACAGGGTGTGACGATTTGCTCACGGTCCGCCAATTGAGTTACGAGGGTGAGCAGGACACCCACTGGCAATCGTTTTTGGAGCAAAATTCGGTCAAATTGGGGGAGATTCTGGGTTAAGTTATGATCAAACGAGCGATAGATTTTTTTGCGGCCTTGTTAGGCATTCTCATCACCCTGCCTTTTTACCCGTTGCTGTGCCTCGTTGTCCGATTATCCACAAAGGACTCGGTATTTGTCCCTGAGGAATGCGTCGGAAGAAAAGACAGACGGATTAGACTGTACCGCTTTCGGGCGCCCAATAGCGACGTGGCATGCGATAACGTGACCTCCCTGGTGCGCGCCGTGCGTCGTGTACACAAATTCCTGCACGACTATAAGCTCGACGGTCTGCCGCTCCTGTTCAATGTGCTGAAGGGAGAGATGAGTTTGGTGGGCCCGAGGCCGGAGAGCCCCGAAAGGGTTTCCTTATACACAGATGAGCAGAGGCGCGTTTTGTCGGTACGCCCGGGGATCTGGGGGCCGTTTTCTATTCCGAGCCTGAACGGCTTCGCTAATGGCGATGCTGCCGCTGCCGAAAGCTGGGAGCAGCATTACCGCGAGCAGATTCTACCCGAGAAGGTGCGGGTCGAACTCCGCTATGTGCAGAATTCTTTCCTGAGTCGCGATTTCAGGGTACTGTTCGGCGTGGTAGCCCGCAAGGTGAAGCGCACGATCAATTCGCAGTTGATGAATGAGGCAAAGAACCGAAATTTCTTTTTGCCCCTCGATCTTTTTCTTGTTTTTTGTTCGTACTTGTTCTCCTACAATCTGCGGTTCGACTGGTCGCTTCCCGACAACGATTACATCATTCTTTTTAAGGTTCTGCCCCTGGTACTTGTATTGCGAATCGTTACCTTTTATTCCTTTGGTCTCTACAAGAACCTCTGGAGATATGTTGGTGTAAACGACTTGCTGGCGATCATCAAAGCGGTGACGATGAGTTCCGTCCTTCTGGTGTCCGCCGTTTACCTTTTCGGTCTTTCAGACCATTCCCGGTCCATTTTCCTCATCGACTGGCTGGTCTGCATCACGTTTATCGGTGGATCGCGGCTTGTGCTGCGGCTGGTGAACGAAAGCGCCGTCAGCGAACACAAGCTGCGGAAGAATGTGCTGATTATCGGAGCAGGTGATGTCGGTGAAATGCTGTTGCGGGAGCTAAAGAAGAGCGGCCGCGAGACCTATAATGTTGTCGGTTTCGTAGATGATGATGACTCTATTCATGGCCGCACCATCCACGGCGTGAAAGTGATGGGCTCGTGCGATGACATTCCCGAGATCGTGCGCCTTTTCAGAATTGATGAGGCGCTGATCACCTTCAATCAGTTTGCCGCAGATCAGATGAAGAACATTTTGTCGCGCTGCAAGCAAGCGGATGTGCGCCACCGCATGGTGCCGGCGGTCAGCGATGTTTTGAGCGGTACGCTGCATCTGTCCCGCGTTCGCGACGTCCAGATTTCCGATTTGTTCGGCCGCGATGCGATCGAGCTGGATCTTTCGGCTATCAAGAATTCGCTGAATGAAAAGCACGTCCTGGTTACGGGCGCCGGCGGTTCGATTGGCTCTGAGCTCTGTCGCCAGATTTCTGAGTATCAACCGGCAAGCCTCATTTTGCTGGACAAGAACGAAAACTACCTGCATGAAATCTACTGTGAGCTGCGGGCGGCATTCGAAAACCTCGAGATTCACAGCATTCTTTGCGACATTACGAACCGTCCAAAAGCTGAGAAGATTTTCGAGAAATTCAAGCCACAGATTGTTTTCCACGCGGCAGCGCAGAAACACGTGCCCCTCAGCGAGGAAAATCCGGACGAGGCCGCCAAGAGCAATGTTCTCGGCACCCGCAATCTGGCCCAACTGGCAGACAATTTCGGCGTGCTTACCTTCGTGATGGTCTCTACAGACAAGGCCGTCAACCCCACCAGCGTCATGGGTGCGACCAAACGCGTCGCAGAGCTGTACGTGCAGGCCCTGTCGAAAAAGAGCCGGACGAAGTTCGTTACGGTCCGCTTCGGGAATGTACTCAACAGCAACGGCAGCGTAGTGCCAATCTTTCGCAAACAGATCGAGCAGGGTGGCCCGGTAACCGTTACGCACCCGATGGTAGAGCGGTATTTCATGAGCATTTCGGAGGCGGTACAGCTCATCCTGCAGGCGGAAACCATGGGCAAAGACTGTGAAATCTTCATTCTCAACATGGGGAAATCCATTCGGATCGTCGATCTGGCAACCGAGCTGAATAAGCAAGCCGTGTTGATGCCTCACGAAGAATGCAATGTCAAATACATCGGCTTCGCGACAAAGGAA
>CAZTNL010000378.1:0-3827 GCA_964614885.1 uncultured Calditrichaceae bacterium
ATGAAGCGGCACAGGTAGTTTTCGGTCAGACACTACTTAACACAGAATCCGGGTTTTAACGTTTTTTTCTCAGTGCCCTCTGCGGCTCTGTGGCAACATTTACGAATCACTCCGGCTGATAAACAAAAGGAGCCTAAACCCTGAACCTGGCGACCCAGAAGTTTAAGGCAGATGTACTCGTCATCGGCGGCGGGCTCGCGGGCATCGTAACCGCCAGCGAGCTGCTCGAACAGAACTTCAAGGTGCTGATCCTCGAGCGCGACCGTCCCGAACGCTTCGGCGGCCTGGCCAGGGAATCCTTCGGCGGAATTCTCATGGTCGGAACGCCGCAGCAACGCAAGTCAGGCATCAAGGACACGCCGGAGCTCGCGCTGGCCGACTGGCTCAGCTATGCCGAATTCACGGAGGCAGACGTTCTGCCCCGGCAGTGGGCGACGACCTATGTCCACTCTTCAATAGAAATGATCTACGACTGGCTGACAAAGCGCTCGGTCAAATTCCTGCCGGTCGTCAACTGGCCGGAGCACGGGATGCTGCGCCGGGGCAATACGGTGCCGCGCTGGCACATCACCTGGGGCACGGGCCACGCGCTGGTCGAAAACGTGGTCGGCTACCTGAACGAGCAGGCGAAGCGTGGCAACTTGCGCATTCAGTTCGACCACTGCGTCAAGGAGCTCGTCCGCGAAGCGGGACGCGTGGTTGGCTGCGCCGGCGTCCATGAGAGCAGCGGTGAGGCGTTCGAAGCCAAGGCCGGGATCGTGGTTGTAGCAGCGGGTGGCATTTGCGGCGGCGACCTGAGCGTGGTCCGCCAGAACTGGTACAAGCCCTGGGGCCGACCACCGGACGTCCTCCTGAACGGTTCGCACCGTTTTGCCGACGGCATTCTGCACGCGGAAGTCGGCCGGCTGGGAGGCAACCTCACGCATCTCGACAAACAATGGCACTACGCCGCGGGCGTGCACCATCCCAAACCAGACCGCATCGCCCACGGCCTCAGTCTGGTGCCGCCGCGCTCGGCTCTGTGGCTGAACGCCGAGGGCCGCCGCATCGGGCCGCCACCGCTGCAATCTTACACCGATACCCGTTACCTGGTCGAACAAATCTGCCGGCAGCCCGGACAGTTTTCGTGGCAGATACTGAATTGGAAAATTGCGATCAAAGAGCTGGCGGTGTCGGGCAGCGAGTACATGGAAGCGTTCCGCTACAGGAAGAAGCTGCGCATGGTTCTGGAACTCCTGTTCGGAAACCGAAGACTGGTACGACGCCTCATCCGTGAAACCCAGGATTTCGTGGTCGCCTCCACGCTCGAGGAACTGGTCGGAAAGATGAACGTGCTCGAACGCGGGCATCGTGTGGACGGCAAACTGCTCGCCTCTGAGGTGAAGCGCTATGACGATGAAATCGCGCGCGGCCCGGAGGCGTTTGAAGACGAACAACTGCAACGGCTGCTCGACTTTCGCCGCTACCGGGGCGACCGGCTGCGGCTCTGCAAATTTCAACAAATCGACGACCCGAAGGCGCGGCCGTTGATCGCGATTCGCGAATATATTCTAAGCCGCAAGAGCCTCGGCGGCATGCAAACCGACCTGAAATGCCGCGTGCTGAGCCAGGAGGGCAAGCCGATTCCGGGGCTGCTGGCAGTCGGGGAAGCGGCTGGCTTCGGCGGCGGGGGCATACACGGTTTGCGCTCGCTCGAAGGCACGTTTCTCGGCGGCTGCATTCTCACCGGGCGCATGGCCGCCCGGGCAATTAAGGAGGGTCTTTGAATGAGCACCACCACAGCGACGAAATCAACGGCAGCGCCGGCAAATTCGAACAGCGGGCCTGCAGGCCGCAAGACCGGCGCGTGGCTCTCCCGCTATGCGCTGGAGCAACTACCGGTTTCGTTCACGTTTGGCATTCCCGGCGTACACAACACCGAAATCTACGATGAACTCAACAAGTCGGAAAAGATTCACCCGGTTCTGGTCACGCACGAAGGGGGCGCGTCCTTTATGGCCGACGGCGTCAGCCGTACAAGCGCCGGCATCGGCACGCTCCTGATCGTGCCCGCAGCCGGGGTCACGCATGCGATGAGCGGTATCGGCGAAGCCTTTCTGGATGGGATTCCGCTGCTGGTCATTTCCGGCGGCATCCGGCGCGATACCGACAAGTCGTTCCAGCTGCACGACTGGGACCAGCAACGGTTCCTGAGCGCCATTACCAAGAAAACCTTCCTCGTGCGCTCACACGAAGAAGTCGTCCCCACTATTTTCGAGGCATACCAGATCGCCACTTCGGGCGAACCCGGGCCCGTGTTCGTCGAAATTCCGGTCGACGTTCAGCTTTTCAAAGGTGCCGTCACGGCCCTGCCGGTGTTCGAGCCGGCGCCAGCGCCCCCACGTCCCGACGACGCGTTGCTCGATGCCGCGATTTCCCTGCTGGCAGACGCCAAAGCGCCCGGAATGTTTCTCGGCTGGGGCGCCCGCGACGCCACGCAAAGCGCGGTGGCGCTGGCAGAACTTCTGGCCGCGCCTGTGGCTACGACTTTGCAGGGACTGAGTGTCTTTCCCGGAGAACATCCTTTGTTCGTGGGCATGGGGTTCGGCCCCGCTGCTGTGCCCGCGGCCGAAAATGCCTTCAGGAAGTGCGACTGCCTGCTGGCAGTCGGCACGCGCTTTGGTGAAATTCCGTGCGGCAGCTACGGCGTGACCGTGCCGGAACGGCTGATCCACATCGATATCAACCCGGAGGTCTTCGACAAGAACTATCCTGCTGAAGTCAAGATCGCCAGTGATGCGGCGCACGTCATGCCGGCTTTGCTGGAGAGAATGCAGACCACCGGATTTGCCCGCCGCGACGCAGCGGCTCTCAGCACCCGGATAGCCGCAGACAAGGAAGCTTATGCGGCCGAGTGGCGGAAACACGTGAACGACCGCGTCAGCCCCGCCCTGTTTTTTCTCACCCTGCGGCACGGGCTCGCCGATGATGCCATCGTTGTCGCCGACGACGGCAACCACACCTTTCTGGCCGCCGAATTGTTCACAGTGCGGCAGTCACGCGGTTTCATATCGCCGACAGATTTCAACTGCATGGGGTATTGCGTGCCGGCCGCGATCGGCGCCAAGCTGGCAAATCCGAAAAAGCAGGTCGTCGGCATCGTCGGCGACGGCGCCTTTCTGATGACCTGCATGGAATTGCTCACGGCCAGCGTGCAAAATGCCGGCGTGGTGATTTTCGTCTTCCACGACGGCGAGCTGTCGCAGATTTCCCAGGGGCAGGAAATTCCCTACAATCGCAAGGTATGCACCGTGCTCGGCGATCTGCGCCTGCAGGGTGTCGCCCAGGCGACCGGCGCCGCATTCTACGAGATACGCTCGAACCAGGAGATCGGCGAGATGATTGAACAGGCACTGACAGCCTCGGCTAAAGGGCAGCCGGTCATCGTGGATGTGAACATCGACTATTCCAAGCGCACCCGGTTTACGACCGGAGTCGTCGACACCGTCCTCAAACGCTTTCCCCTGGGCGACAAATTCCGCTTCATCGGCAGAGCGCTGACGAGAAAGATCACGGGGTAGGCAAACTTCCGGAGATCCGGAAAGTACAGATTCGCCTGAGGCCACGCCACCCTGCAGAAACTGTCGAAAAAGCCGGGATGTAGACGTATCACGACATTCATGTTCGTTGAGGTTGAGGCTAAGTCTTCGACATAAATGATGAGTTACGACGGATTCGACCCTTTTTCGACAGTCGCGCAGGGATGACACAGATTTCATTTCTAATCTGAAAAATTCATAGCCACAGAGGCTCGGAGTACACAGAGTTTTATTTATTTGGAGATTATG
>CAZTNL010000379.1:0-3821 GCA_964614885.1 uncultured Calditrichaceae bacterium
GACCTGGACCGGCGTCGATTGGGGGCAAAATCTCTGGTGTATCGGCCTGATTGTCCTGGGTATTTCATCCCTGATGGGTTCGATCAATTATATCACGACGATCATCAATATGCGCGCGCCCGGAATGTCGATGATGCGCATGCCGCTGGTCATCTGGGCTTTGTTTATCGTCGCCATCCTGTTGCTGCTCGCCCTGCCCGTGCTGACCTCGGCGATCGCCATGCTTCTGTTCGACCGGCTCGCGGGAACCACATTTTTCAGTACGACCGGCGGCGGCGATCCGCTGCTCTGGCAGCACCTCTTCTGGTTTTTCGGCCATCCGGAGGTCTACGTTCTTATTCTGCCTGCCATGGGAATTGCCTCGGAGATCATACCGGTGTTTGCGCGCAAACCCATTTTCGGCTACAAGGCCATGGTCTATGCGATGTCCAGCCTCGGATTTCTCGGCTTCATCGTCTGGGGGCACCACATGTTCCAGTCGGGCATGAATCCGCAGCTCGGCACGACGTTCATGGTCTCGACGATGGTGATCGCCGTGCCGTCGGCGATCAAGACGTTCAACTGGCTCGGGACATTCTGGGGAGGCAGCATTCGCTTTACCGTGCCGATGCTCAACTGCATCGCCTTCGTTTCGATGTTCGTCATCGGCGGGCTCTCCGGTATCTATATGGCCTCGACGCCTGTGGACATGTTCATTCATGACACCTACTATGTTGTTGCCCATATCCATTACGTTGTCTTCGGCGGCAGTATTTTCGGCATCTTTGCCGCCATTTACTACTGGTTTCCGAAGATGTTCGGCCGCATGATGAATCAAACGCTGGGCAAGATCCATTTCTGGATCAGCTTTATCGCGTTTAACTGCACCTTCTTCCCCATGCACATCCTGGGCGTTGGCGGGCACATGCGCCGCATCTACAATCCGATGCAGTATGAGTTCCTGCAGCATTTCTCCGGCATGAACGAGTTTATCTCGATCAGCGCTTTCGTGCTCGGCACGGCGCAGCTGCTGTTTTTCTTTAACATTTTCTACAGCATGACAAAGGGCAAGAAAGCCGAAGATAATCCCTGGAAAGCCAACACACTGGAATGGACGGCACCCACACCGCCGCCGCACGGCAACTTCCTGGAGCAGCCCGTCGTCTACCGCGGACCGTACGAGTATAGTTCCCCCGAGGTTGAGGAGGATTGGCTGCCGCAAAACCTGAATCTTGCCGGAGCAGCTTCTGCCGGCAACGGCGCAAAGAAGAGCTAGAACATGGCAAAGGTCGAACGTGAAGAAAAGAACCGGCGCATTCTGGCGCTGCTCCTGTCCGTGGTCGTGTTCCTGGTGCTCCTGTCCATTCTGATCATCAAGATCAAGAACTGAGCGCCGTGCAAATTACGACAGCGATAGCAGACGAGGGTGCAAATGCCTTTCGCGACCGCCAAAGCGGAGACGCGCCGCCTCCGCCGGTGCGAACAGGCGGCTACGGCAACTGGGACGATGACGCTGAAAACCAGCCGTTTGGCAACGCCTTTGTCGCCATGCTGCTCTTTCTCGGCACCGATTTCATGTTTTTCGCGAGTCTCATCGGCACGTTCATTGTCTTCCGCTACGGCACGGACACCTGGCCGCCTGCGGGACAGCCGACGCTGCCGGTCGGAGTGACCGCGATCAACACGCTGATTTTGCTCGCGAGCGGGGCAAGCATGGCGCTGGCGCTGCGGGCGGCACGTCAGGTGGCCACCGCGCGCCTGGGGAAATACCTGCTGGTGACTCTGGCGCTCGGCGCAATTTTCCTGTTCGTACAAGGATATGAGTGGGTACGCCTCATCAGTTTCGGCTTGAAGCTATCGACCGGCGTTTTTGGCGGCACCTTTTACACCCTGATCGGCTGCCACGGACTTCACGTCGCCGGCGCCGTGGTGTGGCTCGGGGTGCTCGTTGTCAAATTGCACCGAAACCCGGGCGCCCTGCAATCGAATGAGTTTAACGGGGTCAAATTGGCCTCGATGTACTGGTTCCTGGTCGTGGCCCTGTGGCCGGTATTGTACGGATTGGTCTATCTGAGCTGATGGCCATCATTATTCAGTAGGAGATGACATGAGACGTTTCTCTTTCTCAGCACCGCGGCGCCTGATGCGCTTCTGCCTGCTGGCAGGATTCGGACTGGCACTCTTCCTGCCACAAATCGCCGCCGCCTGCCCCGGCTGCAACTATGTCGCCAACGGCTCGGTCGGTCGCGGTTTCAATATGAGCGTGCTCTTTCTGATGGCCATGCCGTTTCTGGTAGCAGGCACGATTGGCCTCAGCCTGGTCTGGGTCGCGCGCAATCAGCGGCCGGGCTCATCTCCACGACATGCGCAATCTATCGCCACCATTCACCTAACAGAGGAGGCAGCAAATTGAGCCAAGTCATTACCGCTGTTGAACCTGCGGAAACGCCCCTGACCCCGGAAAACTGGGGAAAACTGGGAATGTGGATTTTTCTTGCCGGAGATGCGATGTCGTTCGGCGCTCTTCTGGCCGGTTACGGCGCGCTCCGCGCCGGCAGCGTCGATTGGCCGGTGCCGCAACATGTTCTCGGAATTCAGCTCACCGCCTTCATGACCTTTTTGCTCATCTGCAGCAGTCTCACTATGGTCAAGGGGCTTTCCGCCATCAAGCATGGCGACTCCAAAGGCTTGACCAGGTACCTGCTCCTGACTGTCCTAGGAGGCGTGATTTTCCTGGGCTTGCAAGCTTATGAGTGGACCCATCTGATCAACGAAGGGCTGACTTTGAGCTCGAATCCGTTCGGCAACTATCTGTTTGGCACGACCTTCTTTACCATTACCGGTTTTCATGGCGCCCACGTCACCGGCGGCGTAATCTACCTGACGGTGGTCGCTCTCAGAGGTCTGAAAGGCAAGTACTCCGCGGAAAACGCCAACGGCGTCGAGATCGCCGGCCTTTACTGGCATTTCGTCGATTTGGTGTGGATTTTGGTGTTTACATTCGTTTATTTGATATAGCTCTCAGAGAGGAAAAACTCATGGCGTCTGCACATCAAGAACCAGACTACGTCAAAGTATTCATCGTGCTGACCGTGCTCACGGCTGTAGAAGTCGGCATCGTCTTCGTGCCCATCAGCAAGGTTATCATCGGCGTCGCTCTCGTGATTCTCGCGTTGGTGAAAGCGTCCCTGGTCGCGCTCTACTTCATGCACCTGAAATACGAGAAGCTCGCCCTCGGCATTATCGCCCTCACGCCTTTGCTCATTTGCGGGCTCCTGATCATCGGCCTCATGCCGGATCTGACCTCGTCGGTGCACAAGACCAGAAACGTGCAAACCGTTTCCGAAGCGACAGGACAGGCCGCGCACGCCGTAGAATAATCGAAAAAAAATGACAGCAAACAAACAACCCTACAACGCCTGGCTGCACCGCTTCGCCAATCTGCTGGCGGCGTCGACCTTCGCGCTGATTTTCATCGGCGGGCTGGTGACGAGCACCGGCTCGGGACTCTCAGTCCCGGACTGGCCGAGCACCTACGGCCATTTCATGTTCTCTTTCCCGCTGTCCAAAATGGTCGGCGGCATTCTTTACGAGCACGGGCACCGAATGGTCGCCTCCGTCGTCGGCATGCTGACGGTGGTGATGACCGTCTGGACCTGGCTGACGGAAGCGCGCAAGTGGATGAAATGGCTCGCCTCCGTCGCCCTGGCCGCGGTGATTGCCCAGGGCGTGCTCGGCGGCATCACCGTTCTCTTTCTGCTGCCGACACCGGTTTCGGTGCTGCACGGCTGCCTGGCCCAGGCCTTTTTCATGATGACCGTTTCGATGGCGGTCTTTACCTC
>CAZTNL010000380.1:0-3821 GCA_964614885.1 uncultured Calditrichaceae bacterium
GCTTTCGTTTTTCATCCGCGCCCATCCGCGTTTATCCGTGGCTAAAGTCTTTGCGTCTTTGCGCCTCCGCGGTTCATGAGTTTTTCGGTTACATGGCCAGACACGCTTCGGCGGCGAGTTCGATCAAACGGCCGCGCAGTTCGGGCGGATGGTCTTTTCTGTAATTGCGCCAGCTCTCGCCGCTGACATCGTCGCTGGCGTAGAAAATGGCGCCGACCTCGACGCCCCTGAATTGCGCCACTGCGAACAGGGCTGCCGCTTCCATTTCCACGACCCCGCACCCCTCGGCCCGACGTCTGGCAATCCGCGCCCGCGTCTCGCGATAGTAGGCATCGGTGGTCCAGCTTTTGACGGTGTGGTAGCCGGCGTCATGTTTTTGCAGCGTCGATTCGATGGCTCGCACAGCCTCCGGGCCGGCCGCGACTTCGCGGGCAGGAGGGAGGTAGTGGTAGGAAACGCCCTCGTCTCTGAGTGCGGCCGTTGCTACCAGCAGCTTGTCTCCGGCCAGTTGCGGGTCGAGTACGCCGGCGCTGCCGCAAATGACGAACTTCCGGCAGCCGAGGGCGATGGTTTCCTCGAACAGCCCTGCAGCCAGCGGTGCTCCAACTCCGGGATGCAGCAGCGCGACCTCGTCTCCGCCGAAATGACCCGCGTAAATCCAGTGCGATCCCATCTCAGATTTCAGCTTCTTTACTTGCCGCACCCGCTTCTGCTGATGCAGTTTTTGAAGCTCACGGTTGAAGAAGGTGAGAACGCACCGCTCCGGCAGCACAGACGCTCGTCCGGAACTGCCGCCCGGCTGGATCAGGGACGAATGCTCCGGGTCGAACTCGAGAATTGGAAATTCATGGCGTCTCATGCGGCGGCCTGTCCCCGGTTTTGCGTTCGGCGGGCGCCCGTTACATAGTCCGGCACTTCCGTGAGCGACGACAGAACGAGTGCCCCGGTTTTTTCGAGGCGCTCGCGGTTGTGGTGGCCGTTGGCCAGGAGAACGACAGCCGACCCAATTTCGTGGGCGACTTCGTAATCGTGAAGGGTGTCACCTACGAAAAGAACCCGCTCCGGCTCCAGGTTCAATTCTGCCAGATGGTGTCTCCCGGCTTCGATCTTGCTGCTGGCGAAGTCGTCGCTCAGGCCGGCAATCGTTTCAAAGTAGGGTGTGAGCCCAAAGCGTTGCAGCATTTCCCGCAGCAGTTTCTGCTCCATGGCCGAAAGCAGGGATTGGCCGATGGCGAAGTCAGCACATTTTCTCAGCGTCTCGGCGGCTCCGGCGTGCAAGTCGCACTCGTTTTGCCGCAGGCGGTAGCGGTCCATGAATTCCCAGGCGACCTTTTCGAAGGATTCGGCCTCGAAGTCGAAACCAAGGCGAACGTAGTAGTCACGGATGGGAAAGCCGAACGTTTCGCGGTAGCGTTGCTCGTCCATCAGCGGCATGCCGCGCGGGCCGAGCATCTCATTTATGATCGCCACGCACAGCCAGCGGTCGTTCAAAATGGTGCCGTTCCAGTCCCAGATGATGTGGTCGTATTTCAAGGTTCACCCTCAGCCGGATGGGGGCGCAGCAGAGGTGTGGTCGTGGATGATCCGCCACCCTGCCGCGGTTTTCCTGAAAACGAGGGTAAAGAGCCCGTGGGGCTCGCCGGCAGCCCGCAGCAGGCGCCACTTCCCAAAAACGAACGCGGCGGCGGCGAGCACCGTTATCCTCAGGTCGCTGAAACGCAGCTTGCCCATACTGGCCGAATCCGGGTAGTGCAACAGGTAGCGATCGAGCGTGGTTTTCCAGCCGGTGGTTACCGAGCCGCCACTGGCAAATCGCAGCGAATCGGACTGCAGGTAGCCATCCATGAACTGCCGGATGCTGCCGCGGTTCCATGCGGCCTCCTGCATTTTCAGAATGCTCACGATCTCGCTCTTTATCGTCGTTTCGTCCACGGGAGTGGGCGCACAGCCAAGCCCGGTCAGGCAGAGCGCGATGGTTGCAGAAATGAGCGACTTGTTCATGTCACGGCCCGACTACGATTTTCGCGAGACGGCCGTCGCTGCCAGCCGCCCAGCCCGATTCTTTGGCCGGCCCGAACGACAGGCTGTTGAATCCGACCGAGTCGCTGCGCGTCCAGGTCAGGCCATCGTCGGTCGACAGGCTGATTCCGTGCGACCCGGCGGCGAGTATCATCGGCGGGTTCGTGCCCGGAACGTAGGCCACCGCGGAGCGATAGCCCATTGCACCTGCGCCTTCCGGCGGCGACCAGGAGACGCCACCATCTGTTGTCCGGGCAAGCGTGCCGGCGGTATTGGCCGGCGCCCTGTAATCGCCGCCGACTGCGATACCGTTCTGGCCGTCGCGGAAGGCGAGGCTGAAGATGCCGGCGCTTTGTTTTCCGTATGCCAGCGGAACAGGGGCGGCGCGCCAGTTTCCGCCGGCGTCGTCAGAGCGAAAAATCCGGGCAAAACTGCCGCCGGTCGCCACCCACAGTGTCATCGTGCCGAAGGTGCAGATACCCGTGCCGCTCGCAGCGAAGCCGTACTCGCCGGCGTTCATGCGGGGGCATGCCTCCGGGTTCACCTGCGACCAGGTTCGGCCGTCGCTGGTGTTGAAAAGCAGCAGCTGGCCATCGACGGGGTCGCTGTAGAGCATGCCGTGAGCCTTATCCCGGAAGGCCATGCCATCGAAAAAGCCGGTCTCCTCGGGGTTGGTGAGAAGCAGGCTCCACGACCTGCCGGCATCGATCGTTTTGTAGATTCTCGATTTTGCGCCCGGACCTGCACTCATCAGATAGGCGCTGCCGCCGGGAAACGCTTCGATATCGCGGAAATCGAGCGAGTCAGCGCCGGCCACCGGGAGCACGCGCCACGACCGGCCGCCGTCCCCGGTTCTCAGTACCGTGCCTGCATTGCCGCCGGCCCAGGCGATCTCTGCGGAAACCGAGCTCAGGCCGCGGAACGAAGCGGAAACGCCGCTTTCCTGCGGGTCAAACACGACACGAACGACTTCCTCTGGCCGTGTTTGCGCACTCAGTACAGATGCGAGTGTTAGGCCCAGCGCCATAAACGTGGTGGTCACGGCCCGGGTTTTGTCTTGAAAAGTCCGCACTCTAGAATGGTTTGAACAGGGCCATGTAGACGGCGACGATTCCCAACGCCAGGCAGAGCCAGAGCATCATCTGCCCCATTTCCGGCTTGCGCCGGATGAGGACGATGGCACCGCCGAAAAACAGCCAGATGAGCAGCTTGACCCCAACCCAACCCTGGAAGGCGATGTTGTGCTTTGCCATCATGCCGAAGCCGGCGATGATGACGATGCCGAGACCGATGCCGTGCAGCATGCTGAGGGCGCTCTTGAAAGAGGCGGTTGCTTCTTTCGCAGCGGCCGATAAGATCATGCCCCCGAGGGCGAGGAATATCATGAAGATCCCGGAAAGATGGATGAGTTTGTAGACTGTGTATGACATGGGGTATTCCCTTCGTTAGGTGGTTGCGGTGTACGATTAACCTGAGTAATTCACAAACGTTGCCACGGAGTTACAGAGGGCACAGAGAAACAAGAACTTAGAGAAACTGTTCACCTAAAAATATAATTTCGAAAATTAAACCTCTGTGTACTATGTGCCGCAGTGGCTATTAATTTTTCAGGTCAAGAGTTAAGATGATGATTTAGCCACGGATTAACACTGATTACCACGGATGAGAACATAAGATTTTGCACGAAAGGAGACGGTGTTGTTGGCCGGCCGTGTGGATGTGCATGCGACCGAACAGGGAGCGTTCTAATCCGGTGTGGTTTTTCATCCGTGCTGTATCCGGCTGAATCCGTGGCTAAGGGT
>CAZTNL010000381.1:0-3819 GCA_964614885.1 uncultured Calditrichaceae bacterium
GGTTAGTTTGACGTACCCGTCTGAATAAAGGCGTGGTCCTGTCGTCCCATTTTGCCGGAAAGCGCGTCAATGATGCCCAGCAACATGGACAGAGCGAGGTCGGGCCGGCCATGTTTTAAGGTAAAGACCAAAGCGGCGCGGGCAAACCCGCGCGCGAACTTCAGGTACCCGGACGGGACTCTTTGCAGTGAGTAGCGCTTGAGGTTGAAGAGTTTGTTTCGCCAGTAGTAATAAAGATGAAATCTGCTGGGCAATCCCCCGCGGTTTCCGACGAAGTTCGAGTGATGATGCCAAACCCTGGCTGACGGCAGATAGGTCATTCGATAACCCTTCAGCACAATTCGGCGTGACAAGTCGTCATCCTCACAGTAACAAAACAACTGTTCATCAAAAAGGCCTACCTCTTCAAAGACCCGGACCCGGGCGAAAAACGCGCAGCCGCTGGCGAAAGTAATTGTCCGCTGCGAGTCACACTGCCCGGTATCTTCCTCGTTTTCCCCGTAGATGCTCGTGTCCCCGGTACGAGGGTTCAGTTCCCCGCCGGCCTGGTTGATGATGTTTCGCGCCTGCTGGAACATGATTTTCGGGCTGATGACAGCCGTGTCCGGGTGCGTTTGCATGTGACGCACGCAGTTGACAATCATGTCCGAATGAATCACGGCGTCATTGTTAAGCAACAGGATATGCTTCGCAGGGAACGCCCGGGCTTGCAGAATGCCCAGGTTGTTTCCGCCGCAGTATCCTGTGTTTTCTGGGTTCAGGATGTAGAGAACCCTTGGGTCGGTGCCTCCCGGCCAGTTCAGCCGGCTCTCCGGACAGTTGTCGACCACGATGATCTTCAGCTCAGAATAGGAGCCGGCGAGAACGCTGTTGATACAGGCCATTGTCAGCTCGGGACTGCCCCAATGCACGATAACAACGATGACCAGCGGGCTAGCGGACATGGGCTGCCCTCCCTGTTTCCGGCACGTCTGCTTTTTCCAGCGAGGCCAGCATTCCGACAGCAAAGGATTGGGTGGCGATGAACCAGGCGCTTGTAAACAGTGTTAACGTGACCGACGTCAAGGCGCCTGCCAGCATGAAGGCCATTATGGGTAAAGCGACCCAGTTCAGTTGGCGTCCGGACGTGCTGAAAATCCTGCGACCGGATGCAAGAATGGCGACGAGATACCAGAATGACCACAAGAGCCCTGCGATCCCGAAGTCGACGAGAATGGCCACGAGACCGGAATCAGTCGTAGTGACGCCCTGATCAGGGATAACGGCCGGGTCGTCGGAGAGGCCGCGCGCGCCAAACCGGTGGGCATAGTTGATGTGGACAAACCCAACCCCGAGTAAGGGGTGCTCGCGCATGAGGTCGAATCGGAACCGGCTGTCGTCAAGCCGGTACTGCCAGGTGCCGGATTTGTCCTTGATTTCAGAAAAGCCGGATGCCAGACGAGCCAGGCCGCCCGATACTATCCTGCTCTCTGAGCCCAGAAGACCGGCTAAAGAAACGATGCCCACGGTCACAAGTAGCAGCGCAAAAAAAAGTTTGCGGCCCGAGCCCGGTATCATCCGTCGCATAAAAAGCACGGGGATTATCGTGATCAGCAGGGCGTAAAGCCAGGTCATTCTGGAGTCCAGAAGAAAAATGGCAAGCCCGCAGAGCAGGGCCCCGGCTAAGTAACCGACTCTGGACTTTGCCGGAGACCGCAGGAAGAGCCCCCACAATGTCAGCGCAAACATGAGTACGATCGCCGGCACGCCCGGAGGGTATATGCGCGGCACATTCAGCGGGCCCCACCTGTTCCTGATTTGGATGTTTTCCGTCAGGAAGAAGTCGCCGCCGGCAACCAGCACCAACGTTTGAACGATGACGATTGCCGCGAGGGCGGCGATCACCAGAAGGAAAAGGTGGTAGACGAGGTGCTGCTTCTTGCGGCTGTCCAAATAGATCGCAGCGGGGAAAACGAGCGCATAATACAAGTAGTGGCGACCCGCCATAATACACGATTTCAGCGGCAAATCGAACTGCAATGACGTCCGAACCATCTGAAAGGCCATCATCAGCAGAATCGTCCCGGCGGGCAGGAAAAGGGTTTTGTTGCGCCGGACGACGGCGTGCGCCCGCTCACGCCAGCGCCGGGTGAGCATGGGCAGGAAGAGCGAGACGAAGAACACATCTTTAGCCTTCAGCAATCCCGGCACGCGCCATGAGGTTTCGGGATTGATGAATCCCAGTCCGTCAAAAATGACGACGAGCGCGACGACGATTGCAAGATGGGGGTAGAGAAAGAGTGCCCAGAGATACAAGAGACCGGCCGCAACCAGCAGACTTTTCCCCTGTAACAAGAGGATCAGCGCACTCTGAATCGCCACGAAGAGAATTGCCAGTGTGGTCCACGATGCCGGGAAACGACCGCTCGCATGGGATTCGACGAGACGCGCCGGGAAGGAAGTGTTCCGGAGTCCGCCGGCATTCGCCACCGGCGCCTGCTGCGGTATGTGAGATTCGCGCAACTCAGGCTTCATAGCCCAGGATCCCTAATTGGATGGTTACGGATTCAGCGATTTTTCTGAGGGCTGTATTGTTTTTGTATGCAAATGCCCGCCCTGGCCTGACCGACGCAGCCAGTTTATCGATAGTCGCCCCGTCGGCGTCTAAATTGCAAAAGTCCATGAGTGAACCAATCGACTCTTCCGGGTTTTCCAGAAAGTCCTCGTACCTGGCCGAAAAGGCCCGATTCCCCAAAGTGCCGAGCAGCGCCAGTGCATGCCGGTTGTAGTTCTCCCAGATGCTCACGCCGTCTTCGAGAGACTCAATCCCCGGCGCACTCAGAAAGCCTTCATACGGAGGGAAGGGGCGGAGCCAGTAACGCAGGTACTTCTTTTTTCTGGCATGCCGGGCGCGTTTCATCGCGAAGACTTCGTCTTCCCGGCCAAGCAGGCTGTTGGCAACATCGATGCCGTGACGATAGACATAAATAACTTTCGCCCGCGGAAAAATATCGAGCCAGATCGGCAGGGTATAGGTATTGCGCGGATCCTTCCATCCGAAGGGGATGCTGAGGTTGCGGATGTCCCGGTGACGGATGAAATCAAGCAGCCCGAGGTAGGAAATGGCCCAGCGGGAGCTCATGACGCAGGCGATGTAGTCGACGGCCAGCGCGCGCGCGTTTTCCCGGGAAAGCAGCAGTTTCACCGGCTCAGGGTTGTGCCACGAAGCGCCGCACTGGCGAAGCAGCCATTCGTTGAGTTTCTGAAAAAAGACGGATTCCATGTTTTCGTCAACCTTTTGTCCCATGAAGACGCCGGCCGCCTTGAGCAGTCGCGCCAGCATGCTAGTGCCGGAACGGTGCATGCCGATGATAATCAGAGGCTGGCGGTCGGGTTCGTGCATTCGCGTCCTCAGGAAACCGTACTCGTTTGTCCTGCATTGTGCGTCACGGGGCGTTTGCGGGCAAGTGCTGCGAACAGCGTCGGCCGTATTCCTGTGGCCTCGCGCACCCGGAGACACAGCATGACGTTCCAGGCGATTAGATTGAGGGCCGAGGCGCAGGCGGCTCCTTCGATACTCCAACGTGGGATCAGCAAAAAACACAAAGAGACGCACAAAGCCGCGCTGATGCCCATTCTTACCGCTGCGTCCTGTTCATGTCCGGTCATGATCAGCAAAAGGCCGACAGGGCCCATCGCGACGTTGACTATCTGGACAACGACAAGAATAGTCAGTGCCAGATCTCCCCGGAGAAATCCTGCGCCGAAAATGCCCAGGACCCATTCGCGAAATAAGAACAACCCCAGAGCCAGAGGCAGTGTCAGTGAAAGCATGACCCG
>CAZTNL010000382.1:0-3814 GCA_964614885.1 uncultured Calditrichaceae bacterium
TGGTTGATTTCGAGGAAAGGTTTTTTCAGGTTGTGATAGTTCATCTTACTATATATTCAATACTCTTCTAATGATTGGCGCATAAGAGCTGCTGGACTGTACTTGAGTTTGCTTGACGTCATTCAAGGTAAACAAGTACTTGCCGTTTCCCATTTTTTCAGCCTCATGAACAAAAAAAATATTGATAAAATATCCGCGATGAATTCTTAAAAAGTTGTCATCTAAAAGGCTTTCAAGAGAATTCAGAGAGTGATCGATTAGATATTCCTTCCCATTTTTCAAATGTACAAAAGTATGCTTGTCTTTCGCTTCAATAAAGCAGACCTGTTCCTTTGGAATGAATTGAATAGTCGAACCAAATTTGCTGATAAATTGCTTGAAGTCCTTCTTTTTTTGGAACTCGAGTAATTGATTCAATAATGTTAAGTCATTGTTTTGAAGCAATTTCTTTGAGCGTTTTAATGCTTGTGTTAGTTTTTCCTTGTCAATTGGTTTTAACAGGTAAGCAATAGCAAATTCATCAAATGCTTTTATAGCAAACTCGTCATGCGCCGTCGTGAAAATAATGACAGGTTGCTTCTTGAGCTGTTTGATGACTTCGAAACCGTTGAATCCGGGCATTTGAATATCGAGAAAAATGAGATCCGGTTCTTGTTTATTTATTTTTTCAATTGCATCGATACCGTTCTGGGCTTCATCAACTAATTCTATTTCGGGATGTGTTGCCAGTAGCTTTCTTAATCTCATTCGTGCCAATTCTTCATCATCAACAACAATTGCTTTAATGAACATGGCTCTCTCCTTTCGAAGTTACCTGACTGAGCCAGATTTGCAAGAAATAGGAGACCGCATCGCCAAAACCAGAGCGAAGCGATTTTGTTCAAAAAGGTTGTACGGTGGCAAGACGCTATCGACTCTCATCGTGTGCAGCGGGCCTTCTGACGGTGGCAAATACCTGGTTTTATTTGCAGACAAAAACATTTTTTAAGACGTTTGGGGTCGTGGCAAGGTGACGGGCAATACAAAAGGTAGGGGCTAAAGCCACGTGGTACACAAGCTTTCTACACCATGACTGGGGGCTCCTTGTCCCTGGAATTTCAACGTGCTCGCATTATTGCAGCGCTACATGCGCAAAGACTTTGGCGTCATCGAGTATGTTTGAAACCACCGCATATTCATTGGGCTCGTGCAGCGATTCGTCCTGACTTGCCCAAACTACCGCGGGCAGCCCCGCCTGCCTGAAATACGCGGCGACGGTTCCGCCGCCGATTCCCATGGCCTGGGGGGTAACTTTTTTCACCTCGGCGATGGCCTGGCTGATCGCCAGCACCACCGGCGCGTCCACGGGCGTCGGCGGTGGGGCTTCCAGGTCCTGATCGTAGCTGATGTCGATGCGGACGCCGAGTTCCTGTTCTGCTTCCACGCAAATTTCCCGGACCGCCTTCTTGACCTCTGTCAGCGTGTAGCGCGGCAGGACGCGGCAGTCGAAGTAAAATACATCTTCGCCCGGGATGGTATTGACGTTGGGCACGTTGGCGTCTTTCTTTGTCGGCTCGAACGTGCTGATGGGTGGATCGAATACCTCGTCCGAGGCATCAAAAATCTCATAGAGCCGGTTGAGCTTCACGACCAGATTGGCGCCGGCCTTGAACGCGTTGATTCCGAGCTCGGGCGTCGAGCCGTGAGTCTGTTGGCCGTGCACGACAAATTTGAACCAAATGATGCTCTTTTCAGCGACCTCCACCAGGGTTCCCTCGGCGTTTCCTGCATCCGGAATGATGATGAAATCATTTGCAGAAAACATGTCCGGGCTTTGTCGCAGCACATGCTGAATGCCGTAGTGGCTGCCGGTTTCTTCGTCGGCAACGAGCAAGAGCGCAACGTCGTATTTGGGTTTGATGCCGGCGTCGACGAATGCCTTCGCTGTGAGCAGGGAGGAGACGATGCCCTGCTGATTGTCTTCGGTGCCGCGACCGAAGATCTTACCATCCTCAACCCGGGTCGTCCACGGGTCGCCGTGCCATTTGTCAGGGTCTCCGGCAGGCACTACGTCGATATGCGACATGATCCAGATGGTGCGCTCCGAGCTTTCTCCCGGAAACCGGGCGACGATATTTGGCCGCACCCCAGACGACGTTCTGTTGTCAGGCGCATCGAAACGTTGAATGTTGCGGCACCGCAAGGTGGTCTCCAGGTAGGATGTCAGCCAGGCGGCCTTTTCGGATTCGCCGTCTCCGTCGTTCTCCGGTGAGAGCGCGGGTATGGCCGTGAGCTGCTTTTCGATCTCGATGGCTTCGTCAGCCATGGTTTCGATGAGGCCGCAAATACGTTTCAACGCTGCTTCGTCCATGTTACCTCTCCCCGTTCTTGTGCCATTTGAGAGACTGGCCGCGAGAAAGTTGTTCAAAAAACATATCGAGTCTTTCGTGCACCGGCTTGACGGTCTCACCGAAATGCTCTTCGAGTTGCCTGCCGATTTCTTCCACCGTGTTCTTACCGTCGCAGCGGCGCCAGACGAAACTGCCGACTTCGTCGAGCCTGACACGGTACTTGGGCTCCTTCATCCTCGACATCAGCCAACGTCCCAGTCTGTGCCTTCCGAATTTCGGAATGAGAATGATGACGCGGCCCTCTTCGTTTTCCAGCCACTCGCGGTTTTGGGTCGGGATATAGGACGGGGCTTGATGCTCAAGCGCGTCCGCGGCGGCAGCGCCATTCGCTGCCGCCGTAGACGTTTCATGACTACTACTCACTCTTGGCATTGTTCATCGGGATCTTGATGAGAAGGTAAACGAGGGTCCCGAAAATGATCAGACCGAGCCAGGGAGAGCTTCCCGGTGACAGGCTTGCGAGCGTGAACTCACTGCTGGACAGGTTGCTCGCCAGCACCACGAAGGCCAGGATCACCGCCATTAATGATTCTCCGGCGATGAGACCGGAGGCCAGTAAAACTCCGGTGTTTTCGGCCTTGGTTTTCTGAGCCTTCGGAAGTTTGTTGATCTCCATCTGACGGTCGAGGAGCCATTTGATAATGCCACCGACGAAAATGGCGGCGGTCGAGCTGAAGGGCAGGTACATGCCGACTGCGATCAGCATCGGCGAAGGTGCCTTGATCAAAATGAGCCCGATGGCGAAGAAGATGCCGACGATAACCAGCGGCCAGGCCATTTCGCCGCCGACGATGCCCTTGGCCATCAATGCCATGAGGCCCGCCTGTGGCGCCGGCAACTGGGCGCTGCCGATGTGGTAGACTTCGTCGAGGAGCGCGATGAGCGGCATGAGCAGAGCGCCGGCGAAAATGACTCCGATCGTTTCACCCATTTCCATGCGCCACGGCGTTCCTCCGAGGATGTGTCCTACTTTCAGATCCTGGAGCATGTCTCCCGCGATGCCGGCAGCGCAACAAACGACGCCCGCGACCGCCAGTACGGCGGCGACACCCTGCGGGCCGGTGACGCCTATCGCCACCATCAAAATCGCCGAAATAAGCAGGGTACTCAGCGTCAGACCGCTGATCGGGTTGTTCGAACTGCCGATAAGACCGACGAGGTAGCCGGCCACAGCGGAGAAAAGGAAGCCGACGATCAGCAGGACCACCGTTAGCAGGAGCGAGCCCAACACGGAGCCGCTGAAATAATGATAAAGAATGTACTGGGGAACAGCCAGAATCCCGATAGCGATGAGGACCTTTTTAAAGTTCAAATCGATTTCAAGCCGCGAAACCGGGCCGGTCGACCCTTTGATTTTTTGCAGGTTTTGGAACGCGCGCCGCATGCCTTCGATCAGTGAGGTGCGCAAATTGTACAACTTGTAG
>CAZTNL010000383.1:0-1384 GCA_964614885.1 uncultured Calditrichaceae bacterium
AGGGGATCCGCGCAAACCCTACATAGCCAGAATGGAGTTGGCCGGCAATTCGCGCGAAGTGGTGATTAAACATCTGAACCGGCTGCAAGATACCCTCAGCGTTCAGCTTGGCGACGCCGCCACCGGCGCGGTGAGAACCGTTGTCGAGGAGAAGGATGAGGCGTGGGTAGATGTCGTCGACGACCTGAAGTGGCTGGCCGACGGCGAAAAGTTTACCTGGGTGAGCGAGCGCGATGGCTGGCGTCACGTCTACCTGATGTCGCGCGACGGCTCCGAGAAGCGGCTGGTTACGCGCGGGGAGTTCGATGTGGTAAAGGTGGAAAATATCGATGAACGCAATGGCTGGCTCTACTACACGGCGTCACCCGACAACCCGGCCCAGCGTTACCTCTACCGGACGCAGCTCAACGGCACCGGATCGCCGCAGCGGCTCACCCCGGCAGACCAGCCGGGCACGCACAGCTACCAGATTTCGCCAAACGCGAAGTGGGCCATTCACACCTACTCGACTTTTTCCTCGCCGCCGGTCAAATCGATGGTCAAACTGCCGGGGCACACCCGTGTTCGCATGCTGGCCGACAATGCCAAGTTGCGGCGGAAAGTCGAGGCGCTCAGGATTCAGCCTGAGTTCTTCCGCGTCGATGTCGGCGACGGGCTGGTCCTGGACGGCTGGATGATGAAACCGGCGGATTTCGATCCGTCGAAGAAATACCCGCTGCTCTTTTATGTTTACGGCGAGCCGGCCGGCCAGACCGTGCTCGATCGCTGGGGCGGCAGCCGCGTGCTCTGGCATCAGTTTCTGACGCAGCAGGGGTATCTCGTCGCCAGCGTCGACAATCGCGGCACACCGGCGCCCCGCGGCCGCGAGTGGCGCAAAGCGATTTACGACAAAATCGGTATCATCACCCCGCAGGATCAAGCCGCGGCAGCACGCAAGATCATCCGCAGCCGGCCTTACGTCGATTCGACCCGCGTGGCGGTCTGGGGCTGGAGCGGCGGCGGCACCTCCACCCTGAACCTGATGTTCCAGCATCCTGAAATCTATGGAACCGGGATGGCAGTGGCGCCCGTGCCCGACTTCCGGCTGTACGACACCATCTACGAGGAGCGCTATATGGGCCTGCCGCAGCAGGACACGCTCGGCTACAAGCGAGGTTCGCCGATCACGTATGCCGGACAGCTTCAGGGCAACCTGCTGCTGGTTCACGGCAGCGGCGATGACAACGTCCACTACCAGGGCTCGGAGCGGCTGGTCAACGCGTTGATCGAAGCCAACAAACAGTTCAGCATGATGGTTTATCCGAACCGGAGCCACGGCATCTACGAGGGCAAGAACACCCGCCGCCACCTCTTCGGTTTGCTCACGCGTTACCTGAACGAAAAA
>CAZTNL010000383.1:1484-3813 GCA_964614885.1 uncultured Calditrichaceae bacterium
TATGCCATGAAACACGCCAGACCGGGCACGGTTGAGCAGGAAATCGCCGGCGCCATGGAAGGCATCGCCCTCAGCGCCGGCGGCGAACTGGCCTATCCGATCATTTTTTCGCACCACGGCGAAACGCTGCACAACCATTACTACGGCAATATCCTGCAGCCGGGAGATATCGCGGTCAACGACTGCGGTTCCGCTTCGGCCGGCCACTACGCCAGCGACATCACGCGCACTGTGCCGGTGTCGGGGAAGTTCACTGAAAAGCAAAAAGGCATCTACCAAATCGTGCTCGACACCATGGAAAGCGGCATCGCCATGATGAAGCCGGGGGTGCCGTTTCGCGACGTGCACCTGCACTGCGCCCGCCTGGTGCTCGCAGGCCTGCAAAGCCTAGGCCTGGTCAAAGGAAACCTGGATGAAGCCGTGGCGGCCGGCGCGCAGGGACTGTTTTTCCCGCACGGCATCGGCCACATGATGGGACTCGATGTGCACGACATGGAAAATCTGGGCGAAGAATATGTCGGCTATGGCGACGAATTCAAGCGCAGCAGCCAATTCGGACTCAGCGCTTTGCGCCTGGCAAAACGGCTGCAACCCGGCTTCGTTGCCACGGTCGAGCCGGGAATCTATTTCATCCCGGCGCTCATCGACATTTGGAAAGCCGAAAACAAGCTGGCCGAGTTCATCGACTACAACGCGCTCGAAACGTACCGCGACTTTGGCGGCATTCGCGTCGAGGAAAATGTGCTGGTGACGGCCGACGGCCACCGCATTCTCGGCCGGCCGATTCCGAAAACGATTGCGGACGTGGAGGCAATGGCCGGGTAAGCCGGATTCGCATTTGAGCAGGCGGTCGGTTTCGGGCCCTCTAAATTTTCCGGCAGATTTAGAGCAGTCACTTGACGAAAAAAAGGCAGCGGAGCGGAAGTACGGAATGGCCCGCTGGCCGGGGATCTTTTTGAGACCACCGTGGTGGCTGAATTGACGAAATTGTTTTACCATGCGGGCATGCAGCCTCCCATGTACTACTGGCGCACCCGCGACCGGCATGAAGTGGACGTACTGCTGGCGATTAACGGCTCAATGCTGCCGCTCGAAATAAAGAGCACGGCGACCCCGACCTCCGTGCATTTGAAAAGCATGGATCTTCTGCGCCGCATCATGCCGGAAGCCAACTCCCGCGCCGCCCTGATTTGTCAGGTCAAGGAAGAGACGCCCATGGCCCATAACTCGGTGGCGCTTCCGTGGAATCAGCTGGAGACGTATCTCCGGCGGCAACAGATTATCGTTTGAGGTTTATACTATGAAAAGCACAAGTTCCGGAAACTCCGGGCGGGAAACCATCGGCGACTACAGCCACGATGTCATCGAAATCAGCGGCATCGCAGTCGACTGCATTGTCGGGATCTACCCGGACGAGCGGCAAAAGAAACAGCCGCTCGTCATCGATCTGAAGCTCGGGCTGGACTTCGCCCCGGTGGTCGAAAGCGGCGACCTGCACCGCACCTGCGACTACGACCGCCTCACCAGCGAGGTCATCGCCTTCGTGCAGTTCCGGCAGTTCCTTCTGCTCGAAGTTGCCGCCGAGGAGCTTGCCGCCATGAGCCTGAGCACGCATCCTTCGGTGCGCACGGCTGCGGTGGAAATCGCCAAACCCGAGGCGCTGCGCGGCCGGGCGGCGTGCGCCCGGGTCGGCATCACGCGGCGCAAACAGGATTACCCGCCGCAACGGCAGTCGACACCTTTCGGCAGCGTCGAAACCGTGCTGGCAACGAACGAGGCCGGGCTTTTCCTGGTGCACGTGCAGCCCGGCAAGGCGGTGCCGCGCCATTACCACCAAACCGCCCGGCAACTGGAGTGGCTCCTGGCCGGCGAAGTCTCCTGCAACGGCGCGCCGCTGGCGCCTTTTGCGCCGAAAATCTGGCTGCCCGAGGAAACGCACGAGCACGAGAATTGCGGGCAAAGCATGGCTACGCTCTTTTGCTGCGGCGTACCTTCGGGGCTGCCGGATGACATGACCCTGGTCGGGTAACCCGTCCGCCAGAGGTTTTCCTGTTGACTAATTTCAAAAAATGAGCTACATTAGCGCCGCTTTGAAAATGACGGCTGCAGTGTGCAGACCGTACGGGTGTCCTTCCGAAGCCCGGACCGGGTGAGGAATTGTCTGCGAAGAATGCTCCCTTACAAAGCCGGGTACTTATACTGCACAGAATGGCGGGCTCCACAAGCTCCGAGGCACGAGGCTTTAGTGAAGGCTTGCCATTTTTGCTTGATATTGCGATAACATGCAAACCGATAAAATCCGCAACTTCTGCATCATCGCCCACATCGA
>CAZTNL010000384.1:0-3786 GCA_964614885.1 uncultured Calditrichaceae bacterium
CTGTCCGAATCGCAGGAACGTATGTTGGCGGTGGTTCGGAAAGGCCACGAAAGCCAGGTTCGCCGCATCTGTGATAAATGGGATCTCAACTCGGAGGTGATCGGCGAGGTGACGGGGGCGCCCGAATTGAACGTGTGGGCGCAGGGAAAACAGGTGGCGAAGATTCCGGCTGAGTCACTGGTGCTGGGTGGCGGTGCACCTGTTTACGAGCGTGAAGCGTGCCGTCCGGCGTACCTCGACCAAATCGAGGCGGTCACGTCGGATGACTTGCCGGAACCCAAGGACTACGGCTCGGTGCTCAGGGCGCTGCTGAAGTCGCCGAACATCGCCAGCAAAGAGTGGGTGTATGCGCAGTATGACCACATGGTGCGCTCCAACACGGTGGTGCTGCCCGGTTCGGATGCGGCAGTGGTCAGAATCAAGGGTACGGAACGGGCCCTGGCGCTCAGCGTCGATTGCAATGGCAGGTATGTTTATCTCAACCCACGCGCCGGAGCCCGGATGGCGGTCGCTGAGGCGGCTCGCAATGTGGTCTGTTCGGGAGGCAAACCCGTCGCGATCACAAATTGCCTGAATTTCGGCAATCCGTATAAACCTGATATTTACTGGCAGTTCAGCGAGGCCATTGGTGGAATCTCCGAAGCCTGCCGGGCCCTCGGCACGCCTGTGACCGGCGGCAATGTGAGTTTTTACAACGAGAATCCTGACGGCGCTGTCTACCCGACCCCGGTCATAGGCATGCTTGGCATTGTGGATTCACTATCAGATGTGACGACAAGCTGGTTCAAGAGGGCTGGTGACCTCGTCGTTCTGCTCGGCACACACTGCCTGGAACTGGGCGGTAGTGAATACCTGAAGCTGCATTTTGACACAATCGCAGGCCCCTGTCCGGAAATCGACCTCGATTTCGAACAGCGATTACAACGCTGCTGTCTCGGCGCGATACAAGCAGGTCTGGTGTCTTCTGCGCACGACGTGGCCGAGGGCGGCCTGGCTGTTGCACTCGCCGAGTGCTGTTTCTCCGGCGCGGCAACAAGACTCGGTGCAGAGATCACCGCAACGTTTGAGAGCCGGAAAGATGCCGCGCTGTTCGGGGAAGCACCATCGCGTATCGTGCTCTCGCTGGCAGAATCGGCCCTGCCGCGACTAAGAGAAATTGCGCAGAGTCATCGGGTTCCCGTGAGCGTTCTCGGCAGAGTCGGTGGTAACCGGCTGCTCCTTCCCGGGACGTTTGACCTGGAGGTTGATGAGCTTTCGCAAGACTATTTCGGCGCCATCAGGTCAGTGATGGGCACCTGATCCGCTGACATTCGCCATTGAAAGGAACGCATGAGTAATCCGGCCATCAAACCGAGTTTGCCGAAAGGTGTTCGGGATTTTCTGCCGGCGCAGATGATTCAACGCCAGTACGTCATCGGCAAGATCCGCACCATCTTCGAACGCTATGGCTACCAGCCGATGGAAACCCCCTCGCTCGAACGCCTGCGGATTCTCTCCGGCAAGTATGGCGATGAGGGAGAGCGCCTTATCTTCAAGCTCCTTCGCCGCGGTACCGGGTTGGAAGAATTGCTGCATGGGCGAGACACTTTTGTGGTAGACAGCTACGGCCAACTCGTCGACGAGGCCTTGCGCTATGATTTAACAGTTCCGCTGAGCCGCGTGGTAGCCATGCACCAGAATGAGATCACGCTGCCGTTCAAGCGATATCAAATCCAGCCGGTCTGGCGCGCGGATCGCCCGCAAAAGGGGCGCTACCGGGAGTTCTACCAGTGCGATGTGGATGCCGTAGGCAGCGGGTCAATGCTGGTTGACGCCGAAACCGTGGCGATTGTCAACGACGTGCTGACGGAGCTGGGCTTCACGAATTTCCTTATTCGGCTAAACAACAGAAACCTGTTGAATGGAATCCTGGCGTCGATCGGCCTGGACCCAGCCCGGAGCGCTCCGGTTTTTATAGCCATCGACAAGCTTGAAAAGATAGGCGTTGACGGAGTTAGCAGGGAACTTATCGGATGCGGCCTCGAAGCGGGAGAAGCGCAGAAACTTCTGGACATTCTCGGAGTTCAGGGCTCACCCCAATCCGTTCTGGACGAAGTGGCTTCCTTGTGCGGCGACGATGAAAATGTGCGCGCCGGACGGGAGGAGCTGCAGGACGTCTTGACGGCGTTGGCGCAGATGGGGGTGCCGGCGGCGAATTTTAAGTTGGACCTGTATCTGGTGCGAGGGCTCGGGTACTACACGGGACTCATCCAGGAGTCGATTGTGCTCGAACCGAAGATTGGCAGCCTGACCGGAGGAGGCCGCTACGACAAGCTGATCGGTATGTTTCTTGGTCGCGATGTCCCGGCGTGCGGCGTATCGTTCGGCATCGAGCGCATTATCGATGTGATGGTCGAGACCGGTATGCTGCCGAAAACCGGGACGAACACTCAGGTCCTGGTCAGCATATTTGACCAGACGACGCAAAGTGCCAGCGTGGCGTTGGCTATGAAATTGCGAGAGGCCGGTATTCGAACCGAACTCGCCTACGAATCTACAAAACTAAAAAAGCAGTTTTCGCTGGCGGATAAGAAGCGCATTCCTTTTGTGGCGGTTATCGGTCCCGAGGAAGTGGCCGAAGGCAGGGTTACTCTGAAGAATATGCAAACGGGCGAGCAGAAGCGCGTCTCTGAAGCGGAAGCGGTGAAGTTGCTGCTCGACACCGCTGTCTGAAATAAAAAGGGACTGACTTCATCGAAGGTGCAGCGCTCAGTTGTGGAAGCCAGCCCCCGGGGTGTTTGATCTCCTCAACGATGCTATGCCAGAGGTGGGGTGGAGACCAAATTCTTGAAATGTCTGGCGTCCTTTCCTGGTGGGCCGATCATGTGGGTGAACAGCGCAGCCGTCGGCTTCCGTACCGACAAACAAATCTTGCTGAGCTATGGCAAAGCGCATGCCACGCCGCAGCAGTACAGTAACTTCCAAGAAAACAATGACCGGAGACTTTACCAGGATCAGATGAGGTGGGAGTAACCGTGGGTGCTGTTGAAACAGTGTTCAATTATGAAACATCGGTTCATTTTGGGAATCAACTCACGGCCTGGGTGGGTTTTTGGCGTGTTGGGGAGACTGCCTCTCCTGATGTTCCAGCTCAGAGATGATCTCAGAAATCGCTTTTAGGACGCCCTTGGGGTCTTTTGCGGACGAGTTTAGCATGGAATCCAGCTCGGCCTCGGTCATCCCTGTCCGTTCAAGGATCTTCGCTACCTGACGCGCCGAATCGGGCAGGGTAGTGTCGGTGGCAGCGGCAAGAAATGCGCGATACACGGGCAGCAACTTTCCGGTTTCCGGCGCGCGGTCCCAGGTGTCGTAGCGACAGGCGTTCAGAGACAGCAGCAGCAGAAGAAGAAGCGTCTTGCATTTCATCAGTTGGTTCCCGGAAATGTTCTGGAATCGTTCATTCGTTAAAGGTAGGGAACTATTCGCGATGAGTCAATATTATCTTGACATTTAGCCTGCCATTCGATAAGTTAAAGTTTGCAATTTTCACGGAGATAGCGTGGCGGGCTCGCCAGTCGGTTTATTGAAGAAAGCCAGAAATAAGACACAATTCTGTTGCCAGGAGTGCGGTTACGTAGCGCCGCGCTGGATGGGAAAATGCCCTGAATGCGACTCCTGGAACAGCATGATAGAGGAACGGCCGGCTCCGCCTCGTAATGCCGGCGTACCCACGGCCGGAGCAAGCCCCGGGCCAGTTCAGCTTAGTGACGTTTCCTTTGAAACGCAGCGCCGGTATATCGCGAAAAG
>CAZTNL010000385.1:0-3784 GCA_964614885.1 uncultured Calditrichaceae bacterium
TGCTGTTCGCCAGATGCATGGGGAAACGGTCGGTGATCATCGTCGGCGGCTACGATGCGGTTTCTATCCCGGAAGTCGAGTATGGCATTTTTTTTCGCAGGAATATTCGCGCAGCCTGCGCCCGGCTGTCCTACAAGCTCAGCCGCCATATCCTCACGGTCGACCCATCTCTGATACGCGGCGAGAACACGTACCTCGATGGCACGCCGCTGCCGGTTGGCCTGTGCCACTTCGTCTCCGGGGTCGAAACAAAATGCCGCACGGTTCCGACCGGCTACGACCCGGAGCGCTGGCACAAGCCTGCCGGGGTTTCCAAGCAGCCCTTTGTTCTCTCGGTCACCGGCGGCGCTACCAGCAACCAGATGCGGCTCAAAGGCGTCGACCTGCTGCTCGAAACCGCAGCCCTGATGCATGACGTTCGATTCAAGATCATCGGCGCCGTGGGAGAGGCGCGGGCCTTCTGTGAAGCCGGAGCCGGCGACAACGTGGAAATCCACGGTCAGGTGCCACACGATGAGCTCGCTAAGTTCTACACGCAGGCAAAGGTATTCTGTCTATTCTCTCTGAACGAGGGCCTGCCGAACACCCTGTGCGAGGCCATGCTCTGCGAATGTATTCCGGTGGGCTCAGCCATCGCCGGCATCGAAAGCGGGATTGGGGATACCGGTTTTTTCATTAAAAAAAGGGACCCCGGCGAAGCGGAAAGCGCCCTGCGCCAGGCCTTGTCCGGCAGCGACGACTTCGGCCGGAAAGCGAGGCAGCGAATCGTGGATCATTTTCAGGTCAAACACCGCGAGAGAGCGCTCCTGGCGCTGCTGAAAAGCCAATGAGACGTGGCTTTCAAAAAAACTATTCCATCGCCGGCAAGAACGTGGCGCTGAATCTGAAAACCGGGGCCGGCCAACGGGCGGTGCAGTCTCTGCGCGCTGAACTCGGGCTGTACGCCGAGGCGTCAGGTTCCGCGACCCCGGACGTGCTTGTCAATATCGGGCGGGCACTGCCGGATGTGCCAACGCTGCAGGTGAACCCGTCGCTTCATCGCGAAGTCGAAAACGGATTTGTGGCGCAGTATAAGAAGTATGCGGTCATGCTGCGGCGCCAGAGCGGCCAGCTCGTCTTCGACCTCGCTCTGTCATCGCCCGGGAATCCGCTCCTCGCTTATGCCAAAAAATTCAATAACATTCAGTACAATTCGGTCACTGAGCGGCTCGGCCATATTTTCTTCGAGAACATTCTCGTGCCGGCAATCTATTTCGAAACGCGACAGTTTCTGGTGCATGCAGCGGCGCTGGTCGGACCGACAAACGAGGCCGTTCTCATCGGCGGCACCGGCGGGGTTGGTAAGACATCGCTGGAAATTCATCTGTGCCGCCGGGGAAATTTCAGCTTTCTGGCCGACGATATGGCCATTATCGACGAAACCGGCCTCGTCCACCCCAACCTCGCCTTTCCTAAGATTTACGGCTACAACTTGCGAAACAACAGCGAGTTGCGCCGGCTGATCCTGGGAAGCCGGTCCCCGGCAGACAAGCTCGCCTGGCACTTTCGGAACGCTGCCTTCGGACCGTCTGGTGTGCGCCGGAAAATATCCCCGGCAGAAGTTTACGGTCGCTACGCGACCGGGCCGGCCAGGTTGCGACACTATCTGATTCTGCTGCGCGAAACACGGAGCCACATTGAAATGCAGGACATTTCCGCGGAAACAGCCGCGGAAATGAGTCTGCGGGTTCTGCAGTCCGAGCTGGGCGGATTCAACATCCACCTCCTGTGGCATGAATACAACTGCCTCGCCGCCGGGCGCGCGCCGATATTGTCCCTGCAGAGCACCCTGGACCGGTGGCACCGTTTGCTGCATTCAGTCCTCGAAGACGTTCACTGTCGCGTGCTGCGAATTCCGCTCGATATCGAACACGGTGACTTTGTCAGCAGGGTGTCCGAAGTGGTTCACGAGCTGTATTAGCCTGAAAGATGCATGCCGAAGAGACGCCAGGGCCGGCTCTGACATGTGTGGCTGGAGCAGCCCTCCGGCACTCCATACCAGGAATCCTTGATGATGCCAGTGTTAGAAATGCAGCACTCAATGAATTGGTCTCACTGCGGGCAACCGGTCCTTGAGTCCTAAGCACGCACAATCTGAAATCCGGGCCGATCTCAAAGCGGTCGGCAGGAACACCGCGATCTACGGCGCCGGCAGCGTCATCAGCAAGGCTGTCTCCTTTCTCCTGATTCCCCTTTATACGCAGTTTCTCACGGGATACGAAGTAGGAATCATCGTTCTTCTGGAAGTCGTGGAGGCGCTGTACAACAGCGCAGCCCCGCTCGGCCTCATCAACTCCCTCTGGCGTTTCTTTCATATCGAACGGGAGCGTGGCAAAGAAAAGGAGTTGATGGCCAGCAACTACCTTTTTATTCTGGCGGTCAATGTTCTGCTTTTTCTGGCGCTCGCTGCGGGCAGCCACTGGGTAGCGCGGGTCTATCTTTCAAACGGCGCCTACTCTACGATCCTGCGCTGGTTTTTTCTCGCGCTCTTCCTCGGTCTGAGCAGGGTCTTTCTGCTGTCGTTGCTCCGGATCTACGAAAAAGCGGTGCAGTTCATTGTCCTGGCTATCGCCGATTTCGTGATTCTGCTGGCGCTCTCCATCTGGTTTGTGGCAGGGCTCGGGCTCGGAATCGAGGGAGTCATCTACGCCAAGGTCATCGCCTCGGCGCTGATGTTCCTGCTGACAGCGGCGTACGTGGGCCGCCGTTACGGATTCCGATTCGAAACGTCGATCGTCAGGCGCTCCATCCGATACGGCTTCCCGCTGATCGCACACGGCGTCGCCTTGTTAGTCCTGGCTTTGTCGGACCGCGTTCTGATCAAGCAGCTGATCTCGGTGGAAAGCAGCGGTGTCTACGGCATCTCGTACAAATTCGGCATGATGATGAACATGGTCCTGGTGACACCATTCGTACAGGCGTGGCAGCCGCTCATGTTCCGTCTGGAAAAACAACCCAACCAGAAGGAAACGTACCAGCGTGTGGCGCTCCATTTCATCCAAATCGCGGTCATCGCCTGGCTGGTCATCTCGGTCGTTTCGAAGTATCTGGTCTGGCTCTCCTCCCCTGAGCAGTATTATGGCGGCATCATCATCATTCCCTGGATCGCATTTTCTTACCTGCTGTACGGATGGCAGAACATTTTCAAGGCCGGCGCCCTGCTGAACAACGAAACCGGAAAAATCGCCCGGTACACGACCCTGAGCGCCATCCTCAACGTCGCCCTCAACCTGGTGATCATTCCCGAGTGGGGTCTTCAGGGCGCTGCCGTGACCACCGTCATTTCGTATCTTCTGATGGTGATTCTGGTGTACAAGCTGTCGCAAGAAAGCCTGCCGGTTCAGTGGCGCTGGCAGAAAATGATGATCATTCTGCTGCTGGGAGCTACCTTCGTGGTGGTCTCAGCCTACGACGCCAGCGGCACGGCGGCCAACATTCTGAAGGATGTGGGCTTGATTATCTTGTTGCCAGTCTGTATGTTACTTTTCCGACTTGTTTCTCCCGGAGAAATAAGAGGGCTCCTGCGGGAGTTGCGGCAGTGACATTCGCAACTTTGTGTTTGAACTCTATACTAAAGTGGAACCGGAATGGCTAAATCAAAACGAACGAAAAAAAGCGAAGCAATCCGTGGAGGTTCACCCGGCGCAGGGCAGGAGTCGCGCGCGCGCAACTTCCTGCTAAAGCACCCGAACGTCGTGCCGCTCGGCATTTTGTTCGTCCTTCTGCTTAGCTTCTACAATGAAGT
>CAZTNL010000386.1:0-3779 GCA_964614885.1 uncultured Calditrichaceae bacterium
CTTCTCCCGCTCTCGCCAGGCGTTGATGCGTACGAAAAAAGCGGTCGACAGCCTTTTGCTACTCAATGAAGAGACGCTCTACCGGACGGCCACCGGGCTGCAAGACCGTGCCAGGCGAGCGATCATGCCGGGGATAGTGGCCATCCTTTCGGCCCTCGTCTTCACCTTCATTTTCATCTACTTCGTCAACTACTATGCGGTGAACCCAATCGTCCGCATCAAACACGGTATCGAACATTTTACCGACAACAATGTGCCGTTCGAGAACGACATCGAAAGCCGGGACGAGATCTTCGACCTGGCCTGCGCGATCAAAACCTTGTGCGAGCGTGTTCACACAGCAGAGTCCCGAGAATGAGGCCGCATGTCGTTCTGAGATATGCGGGGCTGGTTCTTATCCTCGACGCCTTTTTTCTCTTCATCTCCGCAGCCATTTCTGCTTTCAACTCCGAGGCCTCTTTTTTCCCGCTGCTCTACAGCGCGATGGTCGCCACACTTGTCGGCGCATTCCCTTTGATTTTCGTGCCGGCACCCAGACAAATTTCGAACAATGAGGGCCTGATCATCGTCGTGGCCAGCTGGCTGCTCTGTTGTCTTATGGGCACCCTGCCTTATGTTTTGTGGGGCGGGGAGTTCACCTTCACTAATGCCTGGTTCGAAAGCGTCTCCGGCTACACAACGACCGGTTCCACCATTCTCACCAAGATCGAATCGCTGCCATACGGCATTCTTTTCTGGCGCTCATCGACCCACTGGATCGGAGGTATGGGCATTATCCTTTTTGTACTGGCTGTGTTGCCATCTATGGGGGCGACCGGCATGGTGCTATACCGCTCGGAAATGTCGCCGCTGGCGCGCGAAAATTTTCACCACAATGCCCGCACCACGCTCAAGATTCTCCTGACCATCTATATCGGCCTGACCATGCTGCAGACGGTGGCGCTCGTCATTTGCGGCATGAATCTGTTCGACGCGCTGACGCACTCTTTTGCAACCATCGCCACCGGAGGATTTTCCCCGAAAAACAAGAGCGTCGCATTTTACGACAGCGTCAGCGTCGAGGTCGTCATCATCATCTTTATGGTGCTTTCGGGAATTCACTTTGCGTTGCTGTTTTCAGCATTTTTTGAAAAATCAAAAAAACTCTGGAAATCAGCAGTGGTGCGGTACTACGTCGTCGCCATGGCATCCGGCATTCTCATCACCACGGTGAATATTCACGGAAACCCCTTTCAGGGATGGGGTGAGTCGTTGCGCTACGCGGCCTTCCAAATCACTTCGGTTGGCACTTCCACCGGCTTTGCAAATGCCGACACTGCGGTCTGGCCAGGCCTTTCGCAGATCCTGCTCATATTTTTCTCGTTGCAGTGCGCTTGTTCAGGTTCGACCTCAGGCGGAATAAAGACGGACCGCATCGTAATTCTGGCAAAAGCGATAGGCCGACAGCTCAAACTCCTGCAACACCCGCGTGCGGTGATTCCGGTTCGACTCGACGGTAACAATCTCCGCGACGACACCCTGGCCATGACCCTGCTCTACATCATTCTGTATCTCGGCGTCGTTTTTCTGTCTACGGTCCTGCTGGCGGCTCTCGGCGTCGATTTGCTGTCGGCATTTTCCGGAACCGTAGCCGCCACCGGCAACGTCGGGCCTGGCCTCGGGGCCGTCGGCTCAATGGGCAATTTCAGTGGAATTCCCTCAGCCGGCAAATGGATTCTTTCGGTGGCAATGTTGCTCGGACGGCTTGAGATCTACGGATTGCTGGTTTTCTTCATGCCGCAGGTTTGGACCGCGCGCGTCAAGAACCCGACGCTCAGCCGGTTCGATGCCGTTTGACTGGTATTGCTTATGTTGTTGTCTAACGCGGCTGTGCCGCGCCATGCATCATTGCAGAGGAACAAATGATACTTTCATTTCAACTTGAGCTGCCGGAATGGACGGCCACCCTTTTTCAGGAATCTCTGGCGCACCATTTTCTTGCATCTGAGGACAAGATGAGCCTCGCCATACAACTGGCGCGCGAAAACGTAACCCGCCAGACCGGCGGACCATTTGGCGCCGCCATCTTCGATGAAGATGACGGCTCGCTGGTCGCCGTAGGGGTTAATTCGGTCGTTGGCCAGAACGCCTCGATCGCGCACGCGGAAACCGTCGCGATCGCTCTGGCACAGCAGCGGCTCCGGACGTACGATTTGGCCGGGTTGCCGGACAGGCAGTTCTCGCTCTACACCAGCGGCCAACCCTGCGTCATGTGTTTCGGCGTCATCTGGTGGAGCGGCATCACCCGCCTGGTATCGGCAGCGAGAGCGGAAGACATCGAAACGCTGGTCGGCTTCCGCGAAGGACCGCTGCCGGACGATTGGCAAAGCAAACTGCGCGACCGCATCGGCCTGCCCAAAGTTGAGGTGGAGGTCGATCTCCTGCGCCAGAAGGCATGCGAAGTGCTGCGCGCTTACGCCGAATCGGGACAGCCGGTTTACAATGCCGGGTCGGGTGCCTAATCGTTTCAGAAAGCAAATGTTTTGCAAAAAATGTGATTTTGGGCGCCGCTCCACCCGTTGCAGCTCCCACACAGAGAAGTTCGTTTAACATATCATTTTGTTCTTGGAAAAGCGCCCGGTCAATGCTATCTTGCGGCGTAGTTAAAGCCCCTCACCAAGGATCAGGAGAGAGACCATGCCCCATGTCGAGACCGGCCAGGAAGGCCGCCGCAGCACTGCTTCCCGTTCTGATTTCACCCCGGCCGCCGAGCTTTCGTTGTCCAAACCAGCCGGCCGGCGCATTCTGATCATGGACGATGAACACCTCGTACGCGAGTTCATCATCGAAGCGCTGCGCCATCTCGGCCATGCGGCCACCGGGGCCGCCGATGGCTCCGAGGCCGTCGCTCTGTATGAACAGGCCATGGGTTCTGGCAGGCCCTTTGACGGCGTGATGATGGACCTCATCGTCCCCGGTGGCATGGGCGGCGACCGGGCAATAAAGAAGCTGCGCCTGCTCGACCCGAAAGTGCGGGCCATCGTCAGCAGTGGCGAGCGCTGCGATCCCATCCTGTCCGACTACGACAAATTCGGCTTTTGCGGTGTCATCCTGAAGCCGTACAATCTCTCCGTGCTCAAGGCTGCCATGTCACGACTGCTCGACGGCTGAGAGCAGAAACCTTCTCGCAAACAGCGCTCCGCGGGGACTCACACCACTTGTTCGGCTCGCGTCCCCGCCTCAGTTTTTTCTTGATCTTTCCGCGCGCGCGTGTTATCATCAGACAAATCCAGCCCTCAATTTCTCAGACACCGCGTTGAAAGGATCCCGTGAAGATGAACTTCCGCAGCTTTGTTCTGACAGCCACATTCTTCGCCTGCTTCTTCACCAATAGCGTTCGGTCAGCCCTTTCCCAGGTTGCAGCCAACGCGACACGGCCCTCTGCCGCCGACAACGGCTATTTGACCGCCCGGAATTATCTTGAAATTGAAACCGGCCTCGCCGCAGACGACAACAACTGGAGCCTGCCGACTTTGTTGAAGTTTGCCGTGCTGGAAAAAGTCGAACTCGGCTTCAGCATGCAGGGAATTCTTTCGCATTCCGGCGGCAAAACCGAAGCGGGAGATCCGGGCGCTCAAATCAAAGTGCAAATCGCAAAGCGGGAATGGGGCGCGGCGGCCCTGGTCGGGCGCACGGACTGGCCGGAAGGGCTGGATCCGAAATACAGCGCCTACGGTGTTGTCAGTTACCAAATGCAGCCCGCGCAGGCGGATGTGACCGCGGGCGTTTCCTTCTCCGAC
>CAZTNL010000387.1:0-3768 GCA_964614885.1 uncultured Calditrichaceae bacterium
GTTTGCGCAAGGACAAAAGATATGTCAAGGTGAACTGCTCGGTTTTTCCACCGCAGTTGCTGACCAGCGAACTGTTCGGTCACGCACGAGGCGCCTTCACCGATGCGGTGCGGGAACGAATCGGTAGATTCGAATTGGCCAACCATGGTACTTTGTTCCTGGATGAAGTGTCGGAAATGTCTTTACAAATGCAGGCGCAACTGCTGCGTGTACTGCAGGAAGGCACATTCGAACGAGTCGGTGAGTCTGTTACCAGGAAGGTCGACGTCAGAATCATCGCCGCGACGAATATCAACGTAGAGAGCGCGGTTGCATCAGGTCATTTCCGTGAGGACCTGTTGTACAGACTGAACGTCATTCCAGTCACACTCCCACCCTTGAGAGAAAGGATCGAGGATATTCCATACTTAGTCAGCCACTTCATGGCGAAATTTTCCATCCTGCACAAGAAAAAACTGGCCGAAATCGATGACGACGCCTTGCAGCTGCTATTGCGGCACAAATGGCCCGGAAATGTCAGAGAGCTGGAAAACGCGCTCGAGTTTGCTTTCATTCGCTCCAAACGGAATCATTCGATTTGCTCCTGTAGCTTGCCCCCCTATCTACGTGAAAGAAAACTCGATCGTCGAGAGCATGCCCGTTGTGGCCCGCGGCATGTCGACGACGCGGATCTCATTCGGTTGTTGAACAAGCACCACTGGAACCAGTCGAAGGTTGCGGGAATAATCGGCGTTAACCGAACGACTGTCTGGCGCCGGTTAAAACAGATCGGCATAAAGTACTGAAAAGACACTTAGCCGGCGCAACGCAACACTCTGTTGCGTTGCGCCGGAAGCTTCTGTAAAACCCTCAGTTAAGACAGCTAGTGTTGCATTCGTCGCAACACTTCCCACCCCTGCGACACAACCCATCTATTTATTTTTTAACATCTTGAGTTTGGCAAGAACTTTGCGATGCCGCGTGCTACGATGAGTGAAATGTTGGGAAATCGCTATTTCATGATTGGCAAGTTTGCCGCAGCCGCCAGGGAATTCGAGCGCGCTTTGGCCAACAGCAGCCATCCGAAGGGCATCAAGAAAAAACTGATTATCTGCTACACGGAAAATAGCGAGATTGACAAAGCCTTGACCTTGACCAGCGAAATGATTCGGGAGGATATGTCGTGTCTCACGGCTGCAAACGCGATGGAATCAGATAGTCACTGTCTGGAACTGATCAGCGTCATGGAAAAGCATTTTTTGGTGGAGCGTCGCCTCCAGCAGTGCCTGGCGCTGGCGATTCTCTGGCTTTTCATCGATCCCTTACAATCAATCCGGTATTTCGAATTTGCCAGAACAATCGACTCAAACGACGACAGGGTAAGCGACATTCTCGCTCTGCTCGACAAGCGGACAACCCGGGAAGCCAATCAAAGTTAATCGATGAGAGGCCATAAAACAAATGATCGGACACAATGATTAACCGAATAAGCTACAAACTCGTTCTGGCGGTCGGTGGCGTCATGGTCTGCTTTGTCGGTTTCTTTACCTATTTCGTGGTTAGATGGCAACACCAGGCCTTGCTGCATCAGATTGAACAAAATGCCAGCCAGCTCAGCGACACTATCAAAAGCGGCACCAAGTATGACATGCTAATGAACCAGAGGCAACACATTCACCGCATCATCGACATGATTGGCCAACAGGAGGGGCTGGAGAAAATTCGTGTCTTCAACAAGCAAGGGACCGTCATCTATTCATCGGTCCGGGACGAAATCGGTCAGCTCGTTGACAAAAGGGCGGAGTCCTGCTACGCCTGCCATGAAGTCGACAAACCGCTTCAACGCCTCAGCATTCCTGAGCGCACACGAACGTTCGGCGGCGACGGGCAGGAATCGAGCCTTGGCATCATTAACCCCATCTACAATGAGCCGGGCTGCTGGCGAGCGAGTTGCCACGCTCACACTCAAAGTCAAACGGTTCTAGGTATCCTGGATGTGACCATGTCTCTCGGACAAGTCGAAAGAGAGCTCGCCGCATACCGCCTCAGGATGGTTCTGTTCGCCATCTGTTCGGTTCTGCTCATCAGCCTGCTGCTGTGGTTTCTCGTCCAAACTCTGGTGGGCAAACCGGTAAAAGACCTGGTACAGGCGACCCAAATTGTGGGAAGCGGCAACCTGGAGTATAAGCTCAAGACATTCAGGCGCGACGAGCTCGGATTACTCGGAAAATCATTCAACGACATGACCAGTAAACTGGTGCAGGCAGAAAGGCAGCTCTACCAGTCCGACAAGCTCGCCTCTATTGGCCGGCTGGCCGCGGGGCTCGCGCACGAGATTAACAATCCGCTCACCGGGGTGCTGAGCTATAGCAGCGTCTTGCTCAAAAGAGGTGATTTCACGCCGGAAGTCAGGCAGGACATGCAGGTAATCGTCAATGAAACTAAGCGATGCCGGGAAATCGTGAAGCGTTTGCTTGATTTTGCCCGGCCGCAACCCGCCGAAAAGAAGCCGACTCGCATTGACGAGGTGGTCAGCAAGACGCTTGGTATATTAGAAAATCAGTTCAACAAAAAGCGCATTCAGATAGAAACGCGCCTGGCGCCTGACTTGCCGGAGGTGTTCGCGGACGCCAGCCAACTGCAGCAAGTGCTGGTCAACCTGCTTGTCAATGCGGCGGACGCCCTGGGCAATAAAGGGGGAACGGTGACCATCGCCACCTCCAGGGAAGTCGCGTCGGGAGAGGTCGTGCTCGAGGTGATGGACACCGGCATGGGCATCCCCAAGGAAGATGTTACCCGAATCTTTGAACCCTTTTTCACCACCAAAGGACAGCAAGGTACGGGTCTCGGGTTGGCCGTCGTGTGGGGAATTGTCAAAGAACACGGTGGCAAGATAGAAGTAAAAAGCCAGCCGGGACAGGGCGCCACGTTTACCCTGCATTTCCCTGCCGCGGAAAGCGTGCAGGCCGTGCGGAAAGTGCCGGCTGAATGATCATGGTTGGAATTGCTGAAATACCTGGAGGCAAGGATGGTTGTGATACTGATGTTCCTCACTGTTGTCGCTTTCATCGCGGCTGACCTGGGCATTCGCCTGGTGACGCAAAAGAGGCGCGACAGGCAAGCCCGGCGGGCGCGGCAACAGGCGCTCGACATCGGTCTGCGCCTGGAGTTTACGGATGAAGTCAGGAGTCTGAAGCGTGTCACCGTGGAAAACCCCAAGGCCAGAATTCTGGCGGTCGATGATGAACCCATCGTCCTGGATAGCTTTCGCAAGATTCTGGTGCTGGACGGCTACTCGGTAGAAACCGTTGAAACCGGCAAGGAGGCTATCGGCCTGGTGAAAAAGAACGACTATGATTTCGTCTTCACCGACCTGAAGATGCCGGATATGGATGGATTGGATGTGACCAAGGCGGTCAAGCATTTACGGCCCGATATCGATGTCATCATGATCACGGGCTACGCGACCATCGAATCCGCTGTCGACGCCATGAAGTTTGGCGCGCTCGATTATGTGCAAAAGCCATTCACGGAAGATGAGCTCATCGCATTTGTCGACAAATCCTTGCTGCGCCGGCAGGACAGACTTGAGCGGGAAATCCGCCCCAAAGTGCATCTCGTCACACCAACTTCCCGGGAAAAGGCGTCGAAACATGTGTTCAATATTCCAGCGGGGCTGTTTGTTTCGCCTGGGCACACCTGGTTGAGCGTCGAGATGACCGGCGTGGTTCGTAGCGGGTTGGACGATTTCGCGCAAAAGGTCATCGGTACGATCGACAGCATCGCACT
>CAZTNL010000388.1:0-3750 GCA_964614885.1 uncultured Calditrichaceae bacterium
ACACGTCGCTCTTCACCAGTCACATCACGCAGTACGGTATACACGGCGTTAAGCATATTTCTTTCACGGTCGTAAACTCTGGCAGCGTTTGCTTGCAACACGCGGCTCTTGCTGCGTTCGACGGCCAGTATCGTTATCTCCATATTCTCGATATCGTTGTTGGGTGAAGAAACGATGTTGTCGACAAAAGAAACCAGCGCTTCGTTGTCGACGGTGCCGGCGAGAGGCTGATTTTCGAAATCCTTGTCTTTGAGCGCGAACCAGTTTTCAGCGACGTAATTCGCCATGAGAATCCGATTCCGCCGGTCGGTAACAATGACGCCGTCAGCGATATTCTTCAGAATGGTCTCGGTCTTGTCGCGCTCGTTGATGATCTTGTTCAGATTCATTTCGTCGAGCCGGCGCAGCTCGGTGACCATGTAGTTAAAAATACGCGCCAGCCGCCCTAACTCGTCCTGGCTTTGCACATCGACCTTCTCCGAGAAGTTACCGCGCGCAATCTCGGTCGCCGTGCGAATAAAGCGGGTCAGCGGCCGGCTCAGGTGCCGGCTGAAGTAGTAGGCGCCGCCACCGGCCGTGGCCACCGCCAGCAACAAAGAGCCAAAGTAGAGGTACGGGACGCTCGACGCGCCGGAGCGGGAAATCGTGTGGTTCACATAAAAGACGTAGACCCACGAGATGACGACCGGCACCACTGCGGCCAGGAAAGTGACCAGAAACAGCTTCTGAAACAAAGACTTGTTTGACAAGAATGGAATCTGCATCAAAATCCCGATTACGAATCCGCGAAAATCTTATTGCGTCCTGCCTGTTTCGCCCGGTATAAGCGCTTGTCGGCTGTGGCGACGAGATCGTCGAACTCCATGCCGTCGTCCGGAAACGTCGCGACGCCCGTGCTGATGGTCAGCTTCCCCATGGGCTGCTTGTCCTCACACTCAAAATGCTCGCGCTCCACCAGAACCCGAATCTTTTCGGCGACGATCCTTGCCGAAGCCTTGTTGGTTTCGATCAGAACGAGCGCGAACTCCTCGCCTCCATAGCGTGCGGCGAGGTCGATATTCCGGATATTGTCGCGCAGCAGGCGTCCCACTGTTCGCAAAACCACGTCTCCGGCAGGGTGGCCGTTGGTGTCGTTGTAGTGTTTGAAATGGTCAATATCGATCATGATCAACGACACGTTCAGGTCGTGGCGCACGGCGCGGCTTAACTCCTGAATGAGCTGCTCTTTGAAGTAGCGATGATTATAGAGCTCGGTCAGGCCATCGGTGATAGCGAGTTGCCGCAACTCTTCCTTGGTCTGCTGCAGCTCGATGACCTTCGCCTGCAGCTCGTCGTGCAGAAATTTTATTCTGAGGAGCGAGCGTACGCGCGCCAGCAGCTCCAGCTTGTTGAACGGCTTGCTGAGAAAATCGTCGGCGCCGGAGTCCATGCCTTTTATCTTGTCTTCCAGCTCATTCAGCGCGGTCACCATGATGACGGGAATGAACTTGCTTTCAGGATCGGTCTTCAGAATTTTGCAGACCTCAAAACCGTCGAGCTCAGGCATCATAACATCGAGAAGAATCAGGTCCGGACGTTTTTCCTTTACCAGCCGAATAGCGGCTTTCCCGTCCGCGGCCGATTCTACCTCGTACCCCGCTGCCGTAAGGTAGGTGTTCAGGAGCTGAATGTTGACCGGAACGTCATCGACGACCAGAATTGTCTTGGTGGCGGAAGCATTTATCATAGTGATGGCTGCTGGCTCAACTGTTTTTGGCCACATTTGAGAGTATACAGGCGTGAAAGTGGCCGAATATCGGCCAATTCGACGATAAAAATACGATCAAATCCCCTCTTAGTCAAGCTTTAAATGGGCGCGTTAGGTTAAAGTATCTTAACATACTTCAGGTCGTCGCCACACCGGTAAATATTCGGCAGGGCATGTGCACTCAACAAAACAGTACACGCGTGACGCACCAAGTGCAGGAGGCCCCGGAGAAGAGGTTAATTTGTACACAGGTGCCGGTCGATATCCGCACGGGCCGCGCTGAGAAGGGAAGTGCCGAAGAGACTGTCGAAAAAGGGTCGAATCCGTCGTAACCCGACCTTTATGAGGCGGGTGCCGGTCCGCCCCGCGGAAGAAACGCTCGGCGCCCTGCACCTTGTGCACAGCCAACGCGAGAACGGAGCTGCGGTCGAAAAAAACGAGCGCGCCACCAGAACCGGCGGCGCGCCCTAAGAAACAAACTCTTCTCAGAATTCCAGGGAAAAAGCCGTGCGATACTCCCGGCCGGGTACGGGATATCCCTGAATGATCTCTGTCTGGTCATCGAAAAGGTTCCTGGCCTCCACGACAAGACGCAGGGCCGTGCCGCCCAATTCCTGCCTGCGTGACACACTGACGTGCATCACGTTGGACGCCGGCAATCGCGAAAGGTTGTCGGTGCTGGTGTAACGCTTGCCGACGTGATGCCAGGCGGTTCGCAATTGAACCAGCCGGAGGTTGAGTCCGAGCGTCAGATTGAGCTGCTGTCGTGGGCGATAAATCAGGTCCCTGCCAACGCCGTCCGTCTCGTCGCGAGGCCGCAGATAGGTGTAATCAAGAGAGATGTCGACAAGGTCCTGCAAGCCGTGAAAAGACGTCTTTGCCTCCACGCCGCTAATCGTTGCTTTCTGCACATTCTGCGGCGTGAAAACGCCTGTGGCATCGGGCCCCCAGATGATGAGGTCATCGAGGTTGGTATCGAAATAGTTCGCCTCTATGCTCCAGAATCCGCGTGAGCGCAGGTCGACGGCCATGCCGACATCGTAGCCGAATCCGGTCTCGGGAACCAGGTTGGGATTCCCTCTGGCAAAAGGGTCGGTAGGCCAGTAAAGGTCGTTGAACGCCGGAACCCGGTAGGACCGGCCGACATTGCCGCGGAGTGTCACGCCGATGTTCTTAGCAGATTTGAACACCACTCCCAGCTTCGGGCTCACCTCCGCACTCAGGTCCGAGTAATTGTCGAGGCGCAGGGCGGGAATGAAGCTGAGCCTGGTTTCAGCGTCGCCGACAGGCAGATCGACCTGGTCCTGCAGAAAAACCCCGGTCGTGGAGCGTGCGCGCTTGCCGATGTTCGTACTGTTGATCCTTTCCCGGCGAAATTCTACTCCGGCCGTAAGCGTTTGCCCGGAGAGGACCCGCCAGTTGGATTGTGCATCGAAGCCGAATAGGTCATTCCTGTGTTCGCTGCTGATCGGGAAAAATGCATTCGGATCGTCGAAATTCTGTTTGAACTTGTACAGAAATGCCTGGCCTTCGAGGTGCAGCGCAGCGGAAAGATCATTCTGATAGCTCAGGTTGTATTTCCACGAACGATCCTTCTGCTTTGCGGACTCCGACAGGAAACTCAGCGGGCCCGGAACGCCCCGGTCTGCGTCGTGGTGCTGAACGAACGCGTTCAGAGAAGAGGCCGGTGAAAATCGGTAGCCGAACTTGACAAACGTATCGTTGTAGTCCAGCCGGTTGTTGGACCGCCTCGTGCTGCCTGAGCCGGGTTTTTCAAACTCGAAATCACCTCGGCTATCGGCGATCTTGTGTGTCAGGAAATAGCTGAAACGACCCGGTCGCTGCCCAAGGCTGGCGGTCACGACCCGGGTTCCGTACGAGCCGAATGTCGACGAAATCTGGCCTGACGGGCGGCCGGTCGAGCCACCGGCGCGCGTGATCAGGTTGATGACGCCGCCGACCGCATCAGAGCCGTACAGCGCCGAGTGCCCTCCGCGTACGAT
>CAZTNL010000389.1:0-1940 GCA_964614885.1 uncultured Calditrichaceae bacterium
ATTCATCTGGGCAAGATAACATTTTACCCACACGGATCAACATAGAACCAGATAGAATATCAAGTTCCCCCAACGCTTTTTCTACAAGGGATTTGGCCGCAGGCAGGTCTTTGATTCGGTGCTCGAAGTGTTTCGCCAGTTCAATGTAGGGTAAAGGATGGAATCCGGATTCCAGGGCTTGGCGCCACATTGCCTCAGCGTCGGACCAACGCTCGAGCTTCTTGTAGTTTAGCGCGGCGGCAATGCACAACTCGCGTCGTGTTTCCGATGGACCTGACCGTGACAGTTGAGACTGGTAGAGCGCCAGCGCCTGTTCGTGCTCCGCCGCACGCCAAAATATTTTCGCTGTTTGCAGGACATCTTCGTCGTCGCGACACAGCTCATCGGGACGTTCCATGACCTCAAGGGCGAGAGCCATGAGGCCGACCATGGTGACGATGTCCTGCTGATTGTGATAGAAGATCGACCGCAGCGGACTTGCGTCCTTCGAATACAGGTACTGAAAGTAAGTTGAAGGGATGAGGTAACCGGGTATGTCGCCGGTTCGGGCGACGTTGAGCAGAGTTGACTCCGCGGTTGTGAGCGAGCAATTCGGCAATCGATGTCCCCATAGCCGACGAACCGAATGGAGCAGGTCGAAATGCATCATTTCGGCAAACGGAGATTTCATGCCCTGGTAGATGTTTCTCGAACTTATCAACGGAATGTCGTACGATTTGCCGTTGTAGGTTACCAGAAGGTCGAAGTTGGCGGCGACATCTTTTAAGTCGTGCAGGATGGCGGCTTCTTCATTAAAGTCGTTCATGAAGTACTGACAAACTTTAAAAACTCCGTTTTCAAAATATCCGGCGCCGATGAGGAAGGCGCAGGTGCCAACCCCTCCGGATAGACCTGTGGTCTCCGTGTCAAGGAACAGGGCTCGGTCAAGCCGCGTCTCCGCCAGGTCGGGCTGGTTGTCCAGCAGGGCCAGGATCGCGGCTGATCTGCTTAAATATGCGCCGATTTCCAGCTCGCCAATTTTCGACGAAATCGGATAGCTGTGCTCGACGAAAAAGTACGCGCCGTGCTCATTCGTGACAGTTTCGCCTGCAATGACGGACCCGATATTGGAGCGGGACGTCCGCGCTTCGCGTTGAGGCGCTGGCGCCTGCTTCTTCGGAGAGAGCGCCTCAAGCAGGCGCAGACGCTCCTTTATATCCATCGCGCTTCCATGTCCCGCTTGCGGTTGGTTACTTCTTGTCCTCGAAGAAGTGTCTCACCATATCGATTGGCAGCGGGAAAACAATCGTCGAATTGTTCTCAGCAGCTACCTCGGTAAGTGTTTGCAGATACCTCAACTGCAAGGCCTGCGGGTAGGCGCTGATGACTTCCGCTGCGTCCCTGAGTTTCTGCGACGCCTGGAATTCACCCTGTGCATGAATGATCTTCGCCCGGCGCTCCCGCTCAGCCTCCGCCTGTTTGGCAATGGCGCGCTGCATTTCCTGGGGCAGATCGATGTGCTTGATCTCGACCAGCGTAACTTTAATGCCCCACGGATCACTGTGGCTGTCGATAATCACCTGCAAATCAGCATTGATTTTATCCCGCTGAGAGAGCATCTCATCGAGTTCGGCGCCGCCTAACACGCTGCGCAGGGTCGTCTGCGCCAACTGCGAGGTGGCGTACAGAAAATCCTCAACCTCGTTGATAGCTCTGGACGGATCCATGACGCGAAAATAGAGAACCGCGTTGACTTTCACCGAGACATTGTCCTTCGTGATCACATCCTGCGAGGGAATGTCCATGGCCACGGTCCGCAAGGAGACTTTCTCCATGCGGTCGACGAACGGAATCAGGATAATCAGACCCGGGCCTTTTGAACCGACGAGGCGGCCAAGGCGAAAGACGACACCACGTTCATATTCGCGCAGGACGCGGACCGCGCTGGCGAAGATCATGGT
>CAZTNL010000389.1:2040-3737 GCA_964614885.1 uncultured Calditrichaceae bacterium
GTCCATCACAGTGGAAATTAGATCTTTTCTACCTTGAGGCTTAGGTTCTCAACCGAAACCACGCGGACTTTCTCCCCCTTTTTGACCGGTGCATCGCACGAGGCTTTCCAGATCTCGCCATGAACGAGGATGCGCCCATCAGGTGCCAGTCTGGTTTGCGCGATTCCGACCTCGCCGATGATGCCTTCGGAGCCGGTAGTCACTTTTTTGCGACCGGTTCGCACAACCATCGAGACGGCAAAGACGAAAAATCCGGCGGTCAATACCGCGACAATGACAATCAGCTTTATCGAGATCGAGAGCACATTCCCGAAATCATCGGGAGGCTGCTCGATTAGCATTAATGATCCCAGAATCATGGAAAGGATCCCTCCGATTGTCAGCAGCCCGTAGCTGACGATTTTCACTTCGAGAATAAAAAGAATGATGGCCACAATGATGAGCAAGAGCCCTGCATAGTTTATGGGAAGCGTCTGCATGGCGAAAAAGGCGAGGATGAGGGAGATGGCTCCAACCACGCCTGGCAGGACGGCGCCCGGGTTGGATAATTCGAAGTACAAACCAGCCAGGCCCACCAGCAGCAGAATGTAGGCAATGTTCGGGTTCGTGATCTTTTCCAGAATTCGATAGCGGAAGTTCATCTCATGGTATTCCACGGATGCGCCCCGCGTGTGCAGGGTCACGTCGCCGCCCTCGACTTCTACCGTGGCTCCGTCGAGCTGATTGAGGAGCGAGTCCAGCGATGGCGACACGAAGTTGATGACATTCAGTTTCAGAGCCTCGCTCTGGGTGATTGACACGGCCTCGCGGATGGCCTGTTCGGCCCACTCTGCGTTGCGACCGCGCTTTTCGGCCATCGCCTTGACCTGAGCAACAGCATCGTTGACGATCTTATGCCCGATGGTTGAGGTGGAATCCGAGCCGCCGGAAAGATTTATCGGGGTTGCGGCGCCTATGTTGGTACTCGGCGCCATCGCGACGAGATGGGCCGCATAGCTAATAAAGACGCCTGCAGACGCAGCTCTGGCGCCTTCAGGCGCAACATACACTATCACCGGTATTCGGGAGACCAGAAATCGCTTAGTAATCTGCCGGGTCGATTCGAGCAGGCCGCCAGGCGTGTCGAGTTCGAGGACAAAGCAGTGGGCTCCGGCCGCTTCCGCCTTGTCAAGGGATTTTGTGATAAACTCGGCCGAAATCGGGGTGATGGCGCTTTCGACCGTAATCGCGTATACAACTCGTACAGCCGTACTGTCATCGGCCATCGGGCCGGCAGCTAACATTCCCGGCAAGGTCAAGGCTCCGAGCAGCGTGAGAAGGGTCCGGTTTCGGTGATTCATGGGCGCACTACTTTCTCATCAACAGGTACAGGACAACCGAAATCACGGCGCTGAGCAGGAGTGAGGTCGATATCGGCAGATAGATCATGAGGTTTTTCTTCCTGATGAGCAGGTCCCCCGGCAGCCTTCCCAGCCAGCCGATGTGGTTGCCCATGACTAACATAGCGCCAGACCCTGCGAGAATGACGCCTGCGACTATGAGTAACCTCCCCACCGAATCCATATTGACCTTTCTGACAAGCTGTGGGACATCTTGAAGCAAACTTAACAATCCGTGCGACAAAGATCAACGCTTTTGTCAGCTTGCCTGGTGCTGCCACAGCTTCCTTAGACAGGGATGCGCGTTGAGGAATTATC
>CAZTNL010000390.1:0-1361 GCA_964614885.1 uncultured Calditrichaceae bacterium
AGAAGCGCTCAAAACCGTCAGGGGAGAGCTCCTGTAGCGTTGTAAGAAGCGATTCCCGATAGTTCGGCCCATCAATATCCTCTTCTGATTCAGGTGCAAGCAACTCACTGGAATCGTTTTCTTCTTCGATTGAATCTGTGCTTCGAGGTTTCCGTTCAAAACCGGAATGAATCTCGCGAAAAACTGATAGCGCTTCATCGTGGCTCAAATTCACTGCTCGCCCTTTCTCAGTGAGGGTCCAAACTCCACGACGTGAGGAATCGATAAAGCCGGCTTTAGCGAGATAGTAACGCGCCCAATAAACACGATTGTCAAAACGCGGCGCGCCACTGCGAAGCAATTCTGACTGTTCAGTTTCGCCAATGTCCAAGTCTTCAGCGACCTTGTCCCGCACTTCTGCGGGCCGCGCCGAACCACCAAGTTGCCTGAGCGCTTCAAGTACTGGACCGAAATACTGCACGAATTGTGGACCTTCGAGCTTTTGATCTGCTAATGACACGTTTCTTTCTCCCGGTTGTTGGCGGAACCTTTCAGATATCATCTCGCCAGAGTGGATACTTACTCCAGTTTTCTAAAACGAATTTGTACCGCCAATTCTTGCCGCCCGCCAAGGAAGGCGAGCTATGCAAATCACTAAATGGCGCACTTCGTGCCTTTCGTGAATTTCGTGGTTCACACCCTCTCCGACCACCCAGGATAACAATCTCTCCATCAAATAACACCTTTCTCTCTCAGCTCACCTATCTCAGCCTCGCTCAAACCGGCCTCCCGGAACACCGCAACGTTGTGCTCGCCCAGCCTCGGCGCGCAGGGTAAGAGATGGCGCTTCTTACGCAGGAACTCCGTGTCCATCGGCGCGGGAAACAACGGCGCTTCGCGCTCAGCGCCCGCTTTTGCCGGCAGCTTCGTTTTAACAAAATGCTGCTGTAAATAGTCCAACGCCGCGACCTGGCGAACCGTATTCACCGGCGCGACCGCCAGGTTGCGCTGCAAACAGGCCTCGATGAACGCTTCTGTGGTGTAGCCTTGCAGCCCCTTTCGAATGTCGGCGTAGATATTGTCCTTGTCGGCTTTGCGGCCGGCGTTGGTTTGGCGCGCCGGCTTTGCCAGGTGGGCGAACCCTTCAATTTGCGTCAGCTTCTCCCACTGCGAATCATTGCCGATCGCCAGATAGACGTAGCCGTCCCGGGTCGGGTAACAGTTGGACGGAATGAAGCTCCGGTGCTCATTCCCACTGCGGGTGAACAGCTTAGTGTCGTCATCGGCGAATTGCAGTTGCGGCAGCGCCGTGATCAGCCAGGAAGCCGCGCATTGTGCCATGGAAATGTGAATTTCCTTACCGGCGCCTTTGCCCGAGCCGG
>CAZTNL010000390.1:1461-3736 GCA_964614885.1 uncultured Calditrichaceae bacterium
GCGCATTGTGCCATGGAAATGTGAATTTCCTTACCGGCGCCTTTGCCCGAGCCGGGCCCGCTTTCCTGTTCGAGCAGCGCCAAAAGCACCTGCGCAAAAGCCTCATCGCCAGCCTTCAGATCGATAATCGGCAAGCCGCAAAGCATCGGATCGCGGTCGGGTTCGCCGGTGAGATACATGTAGCCTGACATGGCCTGCAGCGCCGGATCATAGCCCGCCCGGTCCGGGTAGTCCGGTCCCAGGGCCGAGATGCCGCACCAAATCAGGCCGGGATTGGCTGCCTTCAGCGTCTGGTAGTCTATTCCAAACTGCTGGTGTCGCTTCGGCAGCGTGTTGCAGAGAAAGACATCCACCGGCAGCTCCCGGATGAGCTTCCGCATCAGCTCCTGGCCTTCCCTTTTCTTCAAATTTATCGTAATTGCTTCTTTGCCGACATTCGGGGCGATGTAGTAGGCGTGCAGATCCTCGACGCCGGTATCCTCGCCGATGTAGCGGTTCGGATCGCCCGGGCGCGAGCCGGGCGCGCCCGGCGACTCGATCCGGATCACCCGCCAGCCGAGCTGTACGAACCGCTGCGTCGCGTAAGGCAGAGTCAGCGCCTGTTCGAGGGAGAGGATTATTCGTTTTCTCATTTTAACGCCCAGCAGTCACCCTGCGAATCGTCGTTGCGTGCATCTTAGCCTCAACAGTTTTGCGCTCGTCCTACTGCACGTGTTTCAAAGAAATTAGAAAAAGGCATTGACATTGTGAGTACAAACTTCTTAAATTTTAGCAATCCGCTTGGCGGAGGTGGATCGCCCGCAGGGGCGAGCGTAAGGGCGCTTCTTTGAAGCGCCCTTATTTTTTGGGATAAACTACCCAGCCGTAACCTTCGATTCTGTTTTTATAGAGATGGCGATTGAATTTATCTTTAACGATTGGCATTAGTCGTTTCGCAAACGGAGCCAGATCTTGCTCTATGAAGTTACTCTTCCTCAAAACCCACTGTTTGACCGGATGGCCAAGAAGGTCTGACAATTGTAGCCCGGAAATATTAGCCCGTTTTTGTTTTAATTTTAGTTCTCGGGATGTCAGCGCAGACTGAAAGTACTGAGCGCTTGTGGCCCAAACACCGTGCTGAAAAACTCGATTGTAAGACTCCTTAAGCAAGCGGTCCTCAAAACCTCCTCTTGATTCAGCCATAACGTCACCCCGCCGGTTAATATGATTTAGGTAACCGGCGAAACGTTGGAGAAGAAAGCCCAGGGCCAAATGATACGGATGCGCTGCGGCATCCCCATGAGAGGCGCGCAATGCTTGCTTATCGATCACAACCGCCATGACGCGATAGTTGGCGTCCTCGATTACTCCTAACAAATCATCGTCCCATGCTTTCCGCTTCTTCATTTCGCGAAAACTCTTGAACGGCCCCCTTGAATTCATCATATCCTCGCGGTGCAGCACCACCGGGTCATCCGGATGGTGAGGCAAGTGTTTCCTTTTCACAGCCTCCAGAGCATCATGAAAAGACAAATAGGCTGGATTCTTGAACCAACAGCCGAGCAGGCACAAGAAACGATGTGAAGTCTCATACACACTGCGAAACACGTGGTCTCCTGATTCATCTATATAAAGCCGATACCTTTCTTCAAATCTATCTGGTCTAGTCTGTCGACGCTGCCCTTTTTTATCCTCCACTTCCATCTACATCATCCTATCCCTTTCGACGCCCTAGCTTTCCAACCTGAAACGCATGCTATTGAAAGCACTTATCACATTTATCCTGCCTATCCCGTCCATCCATGTTCAATCACACACCATGCCCAATCCCGCTCTCAGAAATAGATCGGCTCTTCATATTCCCCGAAAACCTCCCTGAGCGCGGCCGTGATTTCACCGACCGTGGCGTACGCTTTCACCGCTTCGATCACCGCGGGCATGACGTTGGTGTTGCCTTTCGCGTCCGCCCTGACCCTGTCGAGACACGTTTCTACACGCCCGGAGTCGCGCTCCGCCTTCACGGCCCGCAATCTGGCGATCTGCTTGCAGGCGTTTTCCTCATCGTACGGATGAAAAGCCACCGTGCGCGTCTCTTCTTCCTCGCGGTAGCAGTTCACCCCCACTTTTGGCGTTTCTCCGGTTTGGATGGCTCGTTCCCTCCGGTAAGCTTGCTCGGAAATCGCCTGCTGAATTTTCCCGGACGCGATGGCCGGCACGATGCCGCCGTGACCGTCCACTTCCGCCATCTTCTCTCTGATCGCCTTCTCCATCTCGTTGGTCAGCGTCTCAACATAGT
>CAZTNL010000391.1:0-3728 GCA_964614885.1 uncultured Calditrichaceae bacterium
CTGCCCTTGCAAGCGCTTTCCCTGCAGGCGACCGGAGAGACGCACGACTCCGGGAATTCCGAACTTTGCTCCGTCAAACCGGAGTGTCAGACGACGGCCGCTGAGCTTTGGCGCCTTTGCTTTCACCTCAGCCGAGTCTTTGCGCACTTTGGCGCTGAGTTTTTTCGCGCTGCCGGAAAGTTCAAGCTCCAGTTCGCTGGCGGTTTTTCCGGGCAGATTCAGGGTAAGACGCCATTTGCCGCGGGCGTCAGCCACCGGCCTCGGCTCGATCTCGTAGCGCTTGCCCTCGATCCAAACGTCGGTTACTTTGGTTTTTTTGGCAAATAGCCGTCCATTCACGACGACGAGATCGGCGAGTTTTCCAGGATCGATGCTGCCGAGCTGCCGCTCGAGCCCGAGCAGCCGGGCCGGGGTCGCGGTCAGGGCAGTCAGCGCCGCCTCGGGACTCAGACCGGCGCGCACCGCTTTTCGCATCGCCGCCGGAAAGGTCTCCATTTTCTCCAGGCCGAATGTGGTGAAGGCGATCGGCACGCCGGCTTCGGACAGCGCCCGCGGATTCGACGGCGCAGCCTCCCAGTGACTCAAATCGACCAGGGAGACGTTGAGCGCCTTCTCCGGCGTATCGACGGCCGGCGCTTTCGGAAAGTTGAGCGGAACGACCACCGGAATATGTTCGCGGGCCAGTTTTGCCGCGAGACGGTATTCGGCGCCGCTGCCACGAAGCCAGAGTTTAAGGCCAAACTCACGCGCGATTTTCATGGCGAGCCCCGCGTCCTGGTCGTCTCCAACCGCAAACATGAACGGGCTGTTCGCCCGCAAGGCCGCGCTCAGAGCCGCCAGCGCCACATTCTCCTCTGGCCGCACCTGTTTCGGATTCAGCCCGTAGGCCAGCCTGGCTTTGGCGTACCAATCGGCGTCCAGCAACGCCTGCCGGATGAGCGCCACGGCGCCCATGAGCGAAGTCGGGTAGCCCAGGCTTCTGCCCGGGACCGTCTGGAAAGCGACGCACTGGGCGACATCCGCCTTCAGCAGCCGCTTCTGATTTTTCGCATCGCTCAAACTGAAGACGCTGCCCGCGCCCGCCAGAACGCCGTTTCCCGGGGCGATTAGAGCGGTGGTGAAGCCCAGTTTTCGCAGCGACTGCAATTCCTTTTCGGTCGGCGCAAAAACATCCGCGGCTTTGGCTTCTGGCCGAACCAGCGGATTCCAGTAGCCAGGCGCGCCCGAAGCCGCCGGCGATGTTTTTTGACCGGAGTCCTTCTTTTTCTGAGGCTTCGGCTGCCCGAGACGCGAGTACGCATCGATAAATCCCGGGTAAATGGTGCGGCCTGCGTAGTCCCAAATGCGCGCGTCAGCCGGCGCGGCAACCTTTGTCCCGACGGCTTCGATGATGCCGTCGCGCACGACCACCGTTCCTTTTTCGATGACGCGCCCCGCAGACTGCACAATACGAGCGTTAATCAGGGCGTGTACTTTGGGTGTATTTTCACGCAGCCCCGCAACCGGGCTGGTTTCCGGCTGAGCCACGACCATGCCGGCGAAAACCAGCAGGAAAATGGCGGCAAACTGCCGATATCGCGATCTGTTTTCCATGCTCCACTCCAGATTGATTAAGCAGAAAATGTTCGGTAAGACAGCAAAAAGATAGGGCAAATAAATATGAATGAAAAGTAAAAAAGCGCGTCACTCAGACGGAACGAACCCCGAGGAGGAAACCGCTGCCTGCCCAAAACGCTTGACTTGCACCGATGAAAACCGTTTCTTCAACACATGAAATATACAGTTCTGGCCAAATGTGCAATCCGCCGACCCTCCGTGGCGCTTGCGCCCGGAAGGGCTGCCACATTTCACCGCTGAGGTTAAAGCTTTGCAGGAACCTCCTTCGGAAATGAGCGCACCGCCACCCGAAAATTTCTGGCGACGAAAAATCGTCTCGCCGGTTCTGCGCCTGCTGAAATCCGGCGTTACGCCGGAAAAAATGACGCTGAGTCTGGTTTTCGGACTCTACATCGGCGTGTTCCCGCTCATCGGCGCCACCACGATCCTGTGCACGATTGCGGCGCTGGTTTTCCGGCTGAATTTTCCCGCGATTCAGTTGGTAAACTACCTGTCCTACCCGCTTCAGATCGCCTTTCTCCTCCCCTTTTACAGCGCCGGCGCCTGGCTGTTTGGCGCCGGCTCGCTGCCGCTTTCGGTGGAAGGGGTGCTGTCGCTCGTCAGGTCGGACGCCTGGGCCTCGGTTACTTTGCTCTGGGAAACGACCTGGCATGCGGTCGTCGTCTGGTTGCTGGCGAGTCCGGTTGCGCTGTTTCTGCTCTACATTTCCCTTTTGCCCCTTTTGCAGCGGCTGCTCACACGAACAAAAAAATCAAGCCCTGGTGAGGAACCATGTCCGCAAAAATGAAAGCCGTCGTCATCCACGAGCACGGCGGCATCGACAAACTGAGCTACGAAGATCGCCCCAGACCGCTGGTCCGGGCAGATGAAGTGCTGGTTGAAGTGAAAGCCGCCGCGCTGAACCACCTCGATCTGTGGGTGCGGCAGGGACTGCCGGCGTTCAAACTCGACATGCCGCACATTCTGGGATCGGACGCGGCGGGCGTGGTCGCTGAAACCGGCGCGCTGGTCCCGGGCGTAAAAGCCGGCGACCGCGTGCTTCTGGCGCCTGGCTACTCCAATTGCCGGGCCTGCTCCGCCTGTCTTGCCGGAAACGACCACCTTTGCCGCCACTACAAAGTCAGAGGCGAAAATACGACCGGCGTGTACGCGCAGTTTGTCACGGCCACCTCCGACAACGTTTTTCCCATTCCCGAGGGACTCGATTTCGAAGAAGCCGCGGCGATTCCCCTGGTGTTTCTCACGGCGTGGAGCATGCTGGTCGAACAGGCGCGGGTGCGGCCTGGCGAAGAGGTTCTGATTCTCGCGGCCGGCAGCGGCGTCGGCAGCGCCGGCATCCAGATCGCCAAGCTGTTCGGGGCGCGGGTCATCGCCACGGCCAGCACCGGCGCCAAACTCGCCAAAGCCAAAGAGCTCGGCGCCGACGAGTTGATCAACTACCAGGAGACAGACTTCCGCGCCGAGGTCAAACGGCTGACCGGCAAACGCGGCGTGGACATCGTTTTCGAGCACGTCGGCAAGGCCACCTGGGACAGCAGCATCCGCTCGTTGAAAAACGGCGGCCGGTTGGTCACCTGCGGCGCCACAAGCGGCTACGACCCGGCGCTGGATCTGCGCCACGTTTTCTTTCGCGGCCTGAAAATCTTCGGCAACTTCATGGGCCGCAAAGCGGGACTGCGCGAAGCGCTCAAGTTTTTCCCGGACCGGCTCAAACCCGTCATCGATACCACCTTTCCCCTCAGAGACGCAGCCAAAGCGCACCAGCGGCTGATGAACCGTCAGCAGTTCGGCAAGGTGATTTTGAAGCCCTGAGGTGCGCGGGCGCTTCGCCGCCCTGTTCCGGCAGGCTCGCATCAGGACTGGGGCGCAATTATTTCTTGTTTTTCATATTCTGGACAAGTACTTTGTTTCGTTTCCAGGTAGCACCCCTTCGCATAGAGCAACAGGCGGAAAGGCCAGGGATTTTTTCCAGTTTTCACATAAATAGCACCGGATATGCGGAAAATTTTCCGTCCATGTGAGTTGATCGCATGGAAAATTTTGCACTGATCCTTAACGTTATGCCGTAAGAATCTCGGATGTATAGAATAAAGTTTTTTGAGTGATGTTTA
>CAZTNL010000392.1:0-3709 GCA_964614885.1 uncultured Calditrichaceae bacterium
ATATCGAGAAAGGCGTGGCCGGACTGCAGGAAGGCGATACGAAAGAGATGCTGCGCTCGCTGATTCGCCATTCGCAAAAGAACATCCACCAGTTTCAGTCCAACCTGGAATCGTGGTATAACGACATGATGGACCGCGCTATTGGCTGGTATAAAAGGAAGGTGCAGTTCGTCCTTGTGGTGCTTGGCCTCATCATCGCTATTGTGGTCAACGCCGACACCTTCCAGATCGCTTCCACCCTCGCCAACGATCCGGCGGCGCGTAAACAGATCGTGGACATGGCGATCGCCTACACGCAGCAGGTCGAGGATACGACTGCGGTCGCCGATGCCGCGCCTGACACTTCGGTCGAGGCGCTCAAGGACAAGATCAGAGGCTTAATCGACACTCAAATCTCGTCGGCCTCGACCGTTCTGGGCATGGGCTGGTCCGAGGTCAACCGCCTGCCTGAGGGGCTTGACGGCTGGCAAACGGCGCTGTGGATTCTCTCCAAACTGCTCGGCTGGGTGGTGACGGCGTTCGCCATTTCGCTGGGGTCCACGTTCTGGTTCGACCTGCTGAAGAAACTGATCAACATCCGCAACGCCGGTAAACGGCCGGAGCCGGCCCGACAGAGTGAGGCTGTCGGTTGAGGCGGCGGTACTGAGCAACAAGAACCCGGACTGACAGCATGAAAGTTTTCACGGTCAAAGACGTCAGGATTCGTTACAAGCACCCGGGAACCTCGGCCAAAGTCAAAGGCATTATCTTCAAAGGCTTTGAGATCGATGTCGACGGGCAGGTGGACGGCGAGGCCATCGGCGGCAACTCGAAGTGGTATTTCGACAAATTCGACAACTACTACTGGAGCGGCGGTGTTGTCGAACAGGTGACGCCGGTCGACGTCGAGGTCAGGCCCGGAGCCACGCTTGGCTGGGCGCTGCAGGCGATGCACATTCCGGAAATCTGGCAGCACACGCGCGGCGCCAGCGCCAAAGTGGCCGTGCTCGACACCGGCATTTCAATTCATCCCGACCTCGGGCCGGTGGAGCGAAGCAAGGACTTTTACAACCAGGACGACCGCTGTCCCGACGGTGACGGGCACGGCACCCATACCAGCGGTATCATCGCCGCAAAGGGGCTCGAGCGCGTCACCGGCGTGGCCCCGGATTGCCGGCTGTTCTTCGGCAGAATCAACAAACGCAGCGGCAGTCTGCGCAAAGAACGTTTGGTCGCCGGCATCGAATGGGCGACGCAGGTCTGCCAGGCGGATATTATCAACATCAGCGCCGGCCTTTTCGATGATTTCGACGACGTTCGCGCTGCGGTCGAGCAGGTCGATACCGGCAAGACCGTTATCGTCGCCGCCATCGGCAACAACGGCGCGCAAACAGCGGACGCCGGTCTCTACCCGGCCAAGTACCCCGCCTGCATTTCCGTGGGCGCGGTCGATTCTGCTTTTTCTTTGATTCCGGAAACGGACCGGTTCACACACCTGACTGTCGCGGCGCCGGGCAAAGACATCGAATCGACTTCCCTGAACGGCGGCTACAAGGTGCGTTCGGGAACCAGCATGGCTGCCGCCTTCGTCAGCGGGCTGCTGGCGCTGCTGATTTCCTACATCAGGGAAAACGATCTGGATGTGACGCTGCCGCAATTGAAACGCATTCTGGCCGATTCGGCCTCAGCGAACACGGTCGACAAGTACGCGTACAAGCTCGTCGACGCCATCCGGGCGCTGAACGCTTTGCGCTAGCGTGGAAAGCGTCCGCCACGGAGGCACAGTGAGCACAGAGATGTTGCACCGCGGCGGAAACCGCTTCGCTCATTTCCGCCGCGATCAGAATAATAGATAAGGACAACATTAATAATATGTTCGGCCTGACCAAATAAGACACGATATGGAATCCCTGAAAGAAAAGGTCAATAGAGTCGTAAGTGAGCATGTCGACATCACTCCATACAATTCCGATTGGCCTCGAATGTTCAGAGAAGAAAAGGAACATCTTCTGAAATGTATTCCTCAAGGGTTGATCACGAGAATCGAGCACTTTGGAAGCACATCCGTACCCGATTTGGCGGCAAAGCCCATAATAGACATCTTGGTAGAAGTCGCTTCCCTGGAAGAGACTAAGAAGAGGATTGTTCCGGTCTTGGTTGCTCAAGGTTATGACTACTTCTGGAGACCTACTTCGGGTGATGATTTTCCCCCCTTCTACGCGTGGTTCATTAAGCGGAATATTGAAGGGAAACGGACGCACCACATTCACATGGTAGAACACGATTTTGAACAGTGGGAAAGACTACTCTTCAGAGACTACTTAATTGAACATCCGGGAATTGCGAGAGAATATCAAGAATTGAAATATCGCCTGGTCGGTCAACTTCAACAAGTCCGAGTCGCCTACACGAACGGCAAGACGGACTTCATTTTGAAAGTAACCCAGCTGGCAAAAGAATACTATGGGAAAACCCTGCGATCAGCGCGCTGAACGCTTTGCGCTAGCTTGGAAAGCGACAGGCGCAGCGCATCAGGAGCCAGGACCTCTGCAAAGGTTTAGATTGGCAACCGTCGGCATCCGTGGCTAACCCGAAGAATTCATAGCCACGGAGCCCCGGAGTACGCAGAGTTTCAATTTCTTGAAAGTTAAGAATAGAGGAGGAAATAGAATGCCAGGGAAAATCGTGTTTCTTGCACTGCTGCCAATACTGTTCAGCGTGCCAGCAATGGCACAACCGATGCCGTACTACGACGCGCTGGCGCTGGCGCGCAGTCTCGACGAGGATGCATTTTTCACGATGGATACCTCAGGCACGAGCAGTCTGGCAATTCTCGGCAAGTATTACGACGGCGGCAATCAGAAGCCGACCGTCAAGGATCTGCGGGCTCATTTTGGCGACAATGATTTCCTGCACGGGTTTTTCCCGCAGGGTGGCTCCGCCAGCATCAACACACTCGACATGCAAAAAGTCAAAACCCGGAAATTCAGCCCGGCGGGCATCGGCGGCATCAACGTGGTCAACTTCGCCGACGGGCTCGCGCGCTTTCTGGTGACCAGAACCAAGGCGGAGATGAACATCGTCTTTTTTCGCCGGTTCAAGAAAGAAATGACCAGGAAGGAGAACGAAGCGTTTCAGATTCTCTTTCCGCAAACATTTTCCACCTTGCTGGTCATCGACGACGAGATCTACAACTACACCTACTACCTGCAGACGCTGAAAGCATCGTTTCAGAAAGACCTCGGCAATCTCTTTCCCAGCGTGCAGCGTCTGCTCAATCTGCCGAAGTACGACCCCTATTTCAAGGACAACGCGGCGCGAGCGATCGCGCGCCAGGCGCTGGTTCCGGCGCAAATGATCGCCGACGGTGCGCACGCCTCGACCATCCTCGAACATCTCGCGCAAGTCGATTTCAAAGAAGATAAGCTGCACAATCTCGAGGGGGCTTTCCAGGCGCTCAATTTGGTCTCACAATCACTGCGTGCCCAGAAGCCGGCGCAAACCGCCTGGGTCACTTCCGCCGACCTGAACCGGCTGTTCGTTCAGCCGCACGCTTTCCAGCTTTACGCCGGCCTTCTCTACGAGCTCGGCGGCGGCATCCAATTTGAGACAGCATCCACGGGCGCGGTTTCTTTTCGAGAGGTCCTGAAACAGTTCAAACAGGCCTCCGACGAGATGCAGCCGCTGCGCCAGCTCGTCGACCGCTTCGTCTTTCACGGACAAACCATCG
>CAZTNL010000393.1:0-3702 GCA_964614885.1 uncultured Calditrichaceae bacterium
CAGTACCGTTACCCCGAGCATGGCTGCGTAGCCGGAGACGACGAGTTGTCCGATTGCCCAGACCAGCTGCTCGACCGTCGTCGGCGCTCCCGCTTTGAACAGGCGGCGGAAAGTCTTCATGTTCGGAGTCGTCAGTTCCTTGAACGACAGAAACAATGCCAGCTTGCGGCTCCTGAGAAAGAGCATGGTGCCGCAGAAGCCGAGCGAATGCGAGATTCCCATGGCGATGGCGGCGCCACGCACTTCCAGCCGCGGAAAGCCGAGCAGCCCGAAGATCAGGAGTGGGGCCAGAACACTGTTGAGCGCCACGATGGAAAGATTGATGATCATGGCGTAGTGCGTTTCGCCCGAGCCGCGTATGATGCCCAGGGCCACGAAGTTGGTGAGCACAAGGGGCGCAAACAACGCCACGGTTTTCAGGTAGACGATGCCGGCCGCCCGGGCCTCGGAACCCCCTTCACGGATCAGCAAAAAGATGAAATCAGCACCGAAATACCAGATCGCGGCAATGCCAATCGACATGAGAATACCGAGCATCAGGGCCTGGCCCATGATGTGGTTGGCTTCCCAGGTATCGTTCGCGCCGAGATAGCGGTTGATGATGATCGAGCTCCCGACGATGAAGGTCAGGAGCAGAGTCAGCACGACCACGATAATCTGGATGGCCATGCCGTGGCCACCAAATGCAGCCGCGCTAAGCTTTCCGATAAGAATGGCCTCGAACGTCCACATGAACGTCGAGGCCGATAGATCGATGACCGCAGGCAGCGATGTTTGAAGTACAGTCCTTAGCGGAGATTTCTTGGACAATCCGTTCTACATCCTAAAGAAGTTGTGTACATTCGGTTACTGTATCGACCGCCGGGCCCGCCTTCTTAGTCGTAATACTCCTGACCGAGGTGGGTAATGAGCTCCTCACCTTTCAGCCAGCGCAAGGTATTTTTCAACTTCATGAGCTGGATGAAGATGTCGTGCTCAGGGTACAGACCGGGCGCTGCCGCCGGGCTCTTGAAGTAGAACGAGAGCCATTCCTGGATGCCCTTCATGCCTGAGCGCGAGGCGAGATCCATAAACATAACCAGGTCGAGCACGATCGGCGCCGCCAGGATACTGTCCCGGCAGAGAAAGTCGATCTTGATCTGCATCGGATATCCGAGCCAGCCAAAGATATCGATGTTGTCCCAGCCTTCTTTATTGTCCCCCCGGGGCGGGTAGTAGTTGATCCGCACTTTGTGATGAATATCGCCGTAGAGATCCGGATAAACCTTAGGCTGCAGGATATACTCGAGCACGCCGAGTTTGCTGACTTCTTTGGTCTTGAACGATTCCGGGTCGTCGAGCACTTCACCGTCGCGGTTACCGAGAATGTTGGTGGAGAACCAGCCGTTCAAGCCGAGGTAGCGCGCTTTCAAGCCCGGCGCCAGAATGGTTTTCATCAGGGTTTGCCCGGTCTTGAAATCTTTGCCCATAATCGGCACGCCCTGTTTCCTGGCGAACTCGAGCATGGCCGGGAAATCGACGGACAGGTTCGGTGCGCCGTTGGCGTATGGCACGCCTTCGGCAATCGCGGCATAAGCGTACAGCATGCTCGGCGCAATCTTGGGACTGTTTTCGCGCATCGCCTTTTCAAAAGCGCCGAGGTCGTTGTAGATGTCATCGTCCGGCGCCATGAAAATTTCGGTGCTGCCGCACCAGACCATGACCATGCGGTCGAGGTTGTTTTCCTTCTTGAAGTTCTGGATGTCCTTGCGAATCGCCTCAGCCAGCTCCATCTTGTTGCCGGCGGATTTGACATTGGTGCCGTCGAGTTTTTTGACGTAGTTTTTGTCAAACACGGCAGGCCAGGGCCTTAGCCGCTCCAGCTCAGGCTTGATTTGCTCGAGCAGATAGCGGTCGAGGACGCCGGCGTTGCTTGCGGCCTCAAAGCAATTTACCGGGAAGATATCCCACCCACCAAACACGAGGTCGTTAAGGTCGGAGATCGGCACAAAATCCTTTATATGCGGCGTACGGTTGTCCGTGCGTTTGCCCAGTCGGATGGTTCCCATTTGCGTCACCGAACCGATCGGCTTGGCAATCCCCTTGCGGATGGCATGCACGCCGGCCATGAAGGTGGTTGCCACAGCTCCCATTCCGGGAAGCAGCACACCGAGTTTTCCCTTCGGTTCTTTGATTTCGATTTCTTTTCGGTCCACTTGACCCTCCTGTTTTAGAAATCCTAAAATAGAAAAATCCCGCACGAGGCGGGCACGCGTAGTCTGCGCGTCATTGAAAACAACATCTGCTAGCGGCAGACGTTTCCGCCGCTAGCAGGTTTACAGCAATTCGTTCATTTCGTCAGGCGTGAGTTTCGAGCGTTTTTTCTCCAGCTCTTCCTGAGTCCATACATGCACGATGCGCTGAATGGCGGTCACATTGGCAAATACCGCGATGAGCATGATGGCGAAAATCAGTGCCCACATGTGAATGATCGCGCCGAAGCCGATGTAGACAATGCGCTCCGGGCGTTGCATGATGCCCACTTTGCAATGAAAACCGAGCGCCTCTGCCCGGGCCCGAACATAACTTACCATCACCGAACCGCCGAGGGCGAACGAAACCGCCACGGAAGTCAGGAACATGTCGGCCTTGACGAAAAAGAAAGCAAGCCCGAAGAACATGATCACTTCCGAATAGCGATCGAGGGTGGAGTCGTACAGCGCGCCAAAGCGTGTCACACGCTTGGACAGTCGTGCCACCTTGCCGTCGACGATATCGAAGGTGCCGGCCAGTAAGATGATCACCCCGGCTGTGCGCAGGTACCCGATGCCGAAGAGAATGCCCGCTCCCACGGTCAGAATGAAGCCGATGGTCGTAAAAAAGTTCGGGTTCAGTTCCAGCTTTATGAAGAAGTCGACGACCGGTTGGATCAACTTCAGGTACCACTCTTTAATTCCCTCCGGCAGGATATCGATTTCGACGTTGAATAGCTTGATCGATGCCAAGGTGCAATCTCCTGTTATTTTACGTTCCCTTTGACGACGATGACAAATTCCCCTCGGGTTTGAAACGCGTTCTCGCTGCTGCTCAGCTGGCCCAGAGTGCCGCGCACGACCTGCTCGAACTTCTTGGTCAGCTCGCGGGCGACGGCCGCCGGCCGGTCGCCGAGGCATTCGAAGAGATCGCGCAGCGTCTTGAGAATCCGGTGCGAAGATTCGTAGAAAACCAGCGTCCTGACCTCGTCCTTGATCTGCCCGAGCCGTTTCTGCCGGCCTTTGCGCGCGGGAAGAAATCCCTCGAAAACAAATCTGTCTGTAGGAAGGCCGGAGAGCACCAGCGCCGGGATGAGTGCGGTCGGACCCGGGATGGTTTCGACATTGACCCCGGCTTCGAGGCAGGCGCGGATGAACTTAAAACCCGGATCTGATATGCCCGGCGTGCCGGCATCTGAAACCAACGCCATGCTCTTCCCGTTTTCCAGTTTTTCCAACAGGCCGGGTAGCTTCTTTTCCTTGTTGAAATCGAAGTAGCTGGTCGTCGGCGTCGTGATCTGATAGTGCTGCAACAAGATCCTCGTGTGACGCGTGTCCTCGGCTGCGATCAAATCGACCTGCTTCAGCACCTCGATGGCTCTCAGCGTGATGTCTCCGAGGTTGCCGATCGGGGTGCTCACGATATATAATGTTGCCGCCTGACCCTCGCGGCCCAACTCGCTCATCGGGC
>CAZTNL010000394.1:0-3695 GCA_964614885.1 uncultured Calditrichaceae bacterium
TAAAAAAGACGATGAATTGCAGCCAAAGCGGGGTCGAGGCCATCAGAGCCAGCGACTCGGGCACGGGCAGGCCGGCGTTGTACAGCCCGGCGTTTAGCAGATGAACGAGTCGACCCGCGACCAGGGCCATGAGCAAGCCGAGATAGTGCCCGTTAAACACGAGCCAGAAAAGGTCCTGCCAGATGCCGCGTCGCAGGACTTTCTGCTGCTTTCGCCACGGCGACAGGCGTTCGAGCGCGAAGCAAAATAAGGAGATGGCTGTGAGCCAAAAGTAGTATTGGGCGTAGACGGGCATTTGAGTCTCCCTTGCCTGGAGGTTGGAGCGCGCGGCCGTGCGCCTGCGGCGCTGGTCGCGGAAGCTGGTTTCTGCGTTCGGTGACTCTTGTTTCGAATCCGGCGGCGCCAGGCCTACCCGACCGGATTCGATTCAAAGATAGTACAAATTGTGCAAGAAACAACGCAAAAATTTTCGAACCGGGGCTGCTATTTTACCAGCAGCATCTTATCCACGCCCTGCAGGCCGGCGATTTCGTAGCGGCAGAGATAGATCCCGCTCGCCAGGTGTTCGCCGGAAAAGTTGACGCGATATTCCCCTTCGCCCTGAATCTCGTCGCGGAGGGTCACCACCTTTTCCCCGAGGAGATTATAGACAGCGATTTGCACGCGGCCGCGCGCCGGCACGCGATAGCTCACGGTCGTGCGCGCGTTGAACGGGTTCGGATAGTGGGAAAATGTCGCCTTGCGGCTGAGCGTCTGCGTTCTGCGCACCGCATCGACGATGCCACCGCTGACATCGGCGACCAGTTCCGGCAGCGGCGGGTCGCGGTATGGCAGCGCTTCGTCGAGGGCGCGGTAAAAGAGCGAGACGTTGTAAATATCCGTCAGCGTCAGGTCGACGGCGGTTTCGCCCATGAAGCGTGTGCCCTGCATGACCGGCGACCAGAAATGGCGGCCGTAGCAGAAGACCCGGGCCCGGCTGTCATCGGAAAAGGCGAGAAAGAGATTCGCGCCTGCCATGGTGACCGGTTGTAGTCGCAGGAATGTGCCGGGCGAGACGGTTGATACCACGGCAGCATCTGTCCAGACGCCGTTGCCGGCGCCTGCACATTCCAGCCACCGGCCGGCCCTTTCCCCGCCAGCCGCAGGCCGCCGGCGGAAACGTAGCCGACAAACAGGGTGTCGGCCGCCTGGAAGATGCTGATCTCTCCGGGCGCTTGCAGCCGGGCAGCGGCCACTGTTTCGCGTTGCCATCCCTGCCCGCGCCACGTCGCCACGCGAATGGATTCAGGACTGGCATGTTGGTAGGCCACGCTCAGCGTGCCAGGGCCTTGCGCAACGCCGGGGACGATGAGGTCGCCCACCACCGAGTCGAGCACGCTGATTTGCCATTTTCCCCATTGACCCGGATCGATCGAAAAAGGCGTTTGCAGCGCGTGTTTCAAAAGTCCGTTCGCAGCGTCCAGGTAGAAAACATGCAGACTGTCGTTGCTGAACACTGCCCGTGGGAAATGTCCCACCTGGCCAAGCGTGTCCACGATTTGGATGCGCGGCGGCTCTTCGAAGCCGTATGTATTCGCGCCCACGGCCACGCGCAGATCGCTGCGTCTGCGGTCGTAGTAAGCGACGGCGGTCTCATTGGGGAAGCCACCCGGGTTCAGCACCACGCTTAGCTCGCTGCCGGGATCGCCGGAAGTATCCACAAGCCGGGGTTCCCAGGTTGCGTCACCGGCGCGGCGGTAGATGAAAATTTGACCGAGTCTCAGGTCGGCCAAGGCGATGGCGAGGGTGTCGGAGATGCTGCCGAGCGTGGCGACGAAGCGGTTGGGCGTTCTCTCGAGTGCGGTTTCAGTTTGCCAGATCCCACTGCGCAGCACGAGATGCAGCAGCGGCGCGCGACCATCCCGGGTCACCACGCGGTAAAGCACGTGTACATCACCGGACGCATCGGCGAAGAAGCCGCGGGTGTCGTAGGTCCGAAGCGTGGAATCCAGGGGAGCGCTGACCACGCTCAGGGAGTCGCTTTGGAAATAGACCAGCCGGCCGTAGTTCCAGACCCGGCTGCCATCGGGAAGGCGGGCGGTCCTCAGGGTCAGACTGCGGGTTTCCGTCATCGGCGCATCCAGAAGCCGCCAGTTGCCCGGCGCGCCCACTCGCACGCGAAACGTGCTGTCGGTAACCGTGGCGATGCTGCGCGTGTTGTTGCCATCGAACCCCATTTGCAACGATGCACGCAGCGACTCGTTCACGACATCGACCGTGTCAGACCGCCAGCCGTCCTGATCGTAAAAATAGTGGTAGGTCGAGGTCCGCGTGGGATTGAACGCGACCGAGGCAGCGGCCCATTCCAGGCTCAGCGCGCCGAAACCGCGTGTGGGCGATACCGCAAAAGCCCGGGCGGTGATGTCCGGCGCCGACTGCGAGCCCATTTCCTGGCGCGGCCGGGTCAGCCGCACCCGGCCCAGATTGTTATCGTAGTAAGCAACCCAGGGTGGAAAGCTGACGCCAAACGTCACCAAATGCATGCTGACCGCGGTTTCGGGAATGACGTCTGGAAAAACCTGAGATGAGATTGAAACCGGGCCGGAGTCGACCACCCGCAAGTAGGTGCCTGAGAGGTAGCGCAATTGCCAGGGCTGTCCCAGGTTCGCGCTCTGGTTGAAGGAAATCCTGGTTATTCCGAAGGCATCCGCGGTGTTGTAGCCGTCCAGAATGGACAGCATCTGGGCCGCGGCGGGCGATTGCGCCAGGAGCAGGGCCAGGCCAAGCGCCACGGCAAGAAACTCCGGCCACAAACGCGCCAGACCCGTTTTGCTTTGGGGATAAAAGAGACCATTCAACCACCGGATTCTGCGTTTCATCACATACCTCGCTGGTTTTGTTACTGAGAGTTTAGCTGTTTTGAAAAATGTATGAACCGCCAAGACGCTGAGACGCAAGGCTTCATCCGCGTCAATCCGCGTTCATCCGTGGCTAAAGATTCCGCGGCTTTGCCGCGCAACGCTAAAGCGTCGCACTCCGACCACCGTTTCATCAGGCGGCGCGACCGTGCACTTTCATTCTTTCGCCCGCAGCGGTTCGGCGGCGGGCAGCGTTCCGGAATATCGCGCTGTGAGACTCTCCAGTCGCGGCCGGTTCAGTGGTTGAAACCCCGGGCAACGCAGGAAGCCGAGGACCGCGGCGCCGGTGCCGGACGGCGTCAGCGTCTGAATCTGGCGCGCGAGGTCGGCCCGCGCTTCCGCGCTCCAGGCCTGACCGAGTGTGACCACCAGCGGAGATGGCAGCGGCTCTGACTGCCAGATAATTTTGATCTCATTCCAAAGCAGCTCGTCCTGCTGGAATGCGTGTTTCGTGTCCACATCGAGGAGCAGCGCCGCGGCCGCGCCGACTTCTCCGGTGCTGAAGCCGCCGCCGGCGTTGTCGATCATGAGAAACGCTTCGTCTTTCAGATTCGAAGCCGGTTGCACCATGAAAGTCGTTCCAGGCTGAAGATCGGGAGGAAACACCGCCCGTTTCAGGTACGACTCCGCAAAGCAGGGCCGGGTGCGCACCACCTGCCCGCGCAGTTCCCGGAGGGCCGCCGGTCCATCCTTTTGCGCCACCAGGTAAAAGCGCCCGGCGGCTGACTCCCCGCGAGGAATTTCCGCGATCGCTGTTGCCGAATTTTCCCGCAGCAGATGTTGCAGGAAGAAAGAAGG
>CAZTNL010000395.1:0-3678 GCA_964614885.1 uncultured Calditrichaceae bacterium
TTTGAGGTCTTTTTTCAGGAAGGAGACCTCATGAGCCACAGTCGCATATGCGCAGCTTGCGGCAAGCCGTTCACATGTTGCCGTTACAACAAGCATCACCAGAAGTATTGTAAACGCCCGGGCTGTGTACGCCGTCGCAAACGTGAGCGTCAGCGTGCCTCGCACAATCGGCGCTACCGGGACGACAAGGTGTATCAGGAAGAGAAGAGACGCAAATCCCGGGAGTATATGCGGGTGCGCCGTCGCCAGAAAAAGGAGGCAGCGGAGGAGGCTCGGAATTACGATCCGATGGATATTCTGACGGGTGTGGTTTCGCAGTTGACCTCGGAGAATGATCCGGAGGCCTTGAGGGAGCGCTTGAGATCCTACAGCAGCCGGGGCCGTCAATTGTCTCACGTCGGCGCGTTTTCCTTGGCGGAACCGTAGTGGGCATTTTCTCAAGTGTTTCTCGACATTCGCTTTTTGACGATTTTAGCCTCAAATCGGCATTTTTTCGTGACATTTCTCGACATTCGCTTTATACTGCATCCACTTAGTTTAAAATAAGTTACAACACAAAGACTTCACGTTTCTCGACACTCATTGTCAGTCCTCCGTTCATCTGATTTAGTGCTCCCGTTCCTGATTTTCATGGCATGGTGCTGTGGGGATTGCAGGGGCGTTCACGATAGGAGGATTATTATGGCGCGAGTTGTTTACGGACCAATTGACCGCGAGCGTATCCGGGTCATCAGAAAGGGCTTCGGCTGGGTGGATCACCGCTTCGTCCGTGGCCGGTTTGTCGATGGGCGCAGTCCGGAGGCATTGGCATTGTACTTGTTTTTGGTGACGGTGGCCGATGCCGACGGGGTGTCGTTCTGGAGCGACAGGGCGATATGCGAGCGTCTGCCGTTGAGTCCGGGCGAGCTTCAAGCCTGCCGCCGGGAGCTGACGGATGCTGGGCTGATTGCCTATGAAAGGCCGGTATGGCAGGTCCTTCAGCTTTGCGGAGGTGCTCAATGAGAGAGTCGTTATGGCGTGAGATCAACGACCTTGATCGTGAGGGTTTGAGCAAACGGGCGATCAGCCGTCGGCTGGGAATCCATCGTCGGACGGTTCGCAAGGCGCTGTCGTCCGATCGTCCGCCGAAGCGGACCTCGCTCAAACGCGGCAGCATCATCGACGAACATCGTGGCTGGCTGCTGGCGAAGCTTCAGCAGTATCCGGAGCTTACAGCAAGCCGTTTGTTTCAACTGCTTCGGGAACGCGGCTATGAAGGCGGCGTGACGTTGGTTCGGAAGACGGTGGCGGAGCTGCGCCCGCGCATCAAGCCCGTGTATCAGAGCTTGCATTTTGAAGCGGGTGAATGCGCTCAGGTGGACTGGGGCGTGTGGCAGCAGCTGGCTGTCCCCGGCGGTCAGCGCCGGATTTCGTTCTTCTGCATGGTGCTTTGTCACAGCCGCCTTCTGTACGTCGAATTTTTCCTCGGCGAAAAAATGGAACACTGGCTCCAGGCTCACCGCAATGCCTTTGAGTACTTCGACGGCGTACCGCAGAAGGTTATGGTTGACAACTGCAAAACGGCTGTCCAAAGACCTCGGAGCAGGACCGAGGCGGCGCGGATCAATCCTGCCTATCAGGCATTTGCCGATCATTACGGCTTTTCTGTGGCTCCCTGTGATCCGTATCAGCCCCAGCAGAAGGGACGCACCGAGAATGCCGTCGGCTACGTCAAGAGCGCCTTTCTGGCCGGACGCCCTCCGGCGCCGACAGAGGCACTCAACCAAGCGATGAAAGGCTGGCTGCTCAACCAGGCGAACGGCCGCAACCACGGCACGACCGGCAGAAAGCCGCAGCAGATGTTTGATGCCGAGGAAAAGCGGGTCATGCAACCGCTTCCCGCCAGTCCACACCCCTGCGCCGCGACAACCACTGTATGCGCCAACAGCGTCTGCCGCATCACGCTCGACACCAATCGCTACAGCGTCGGCCCGGACTTTGGCTCACGCCGACTCGTACTTTACAGCTACGTTGACAGCCTTCAGCTCTTCACGTTCGAAGGTGACTTCGTCTGCGAACATCTGCGCAGCTACGGCCGCAAACGAGAAATAGCCGCTCCGGAGCACGTCCGTGAGCATACCGCACGCAAACGCCATTGCCGTAACGAAGCCCACACGAAAGCGTTTCTCACCCTCGGCACTGCCGCAAGCTCCTACCTGGCTGGACTTAAGGAAAAGCGCCCCGACTACCGCCGCCACATCAAAGTCATAAACGGCCTCGTGGACATCTACGGGGCGGATCGCGTCTCGCGTGCCTTGATGGACGCAGGCGAGCACCATGCCTACTCCGCCGACCATATTGAAAACCTGCTCAGAGCCCGCAGTCAGCCAATCGAGGCCCCCGGCGATCTCCATGTGACCCGCAACAGCGACCAACTGGAACTCGACATCCCTAAACCCAACCTTGACGTCTACGACCAAACAGAGGAAAACGACCAATGACCGACCTGTCCAAAGTCTGCACCGAGCTCAAACTCGCCTGGATACGCGAAAACTACGAAGCCGAGATCGCCCGCGCCGCACGAAAGAACCACTCTCACCAGCTCCTGCTCGAACGCCTTCTCAACGGCGAAACAGAAGCGCGGAAAACAAAAGCGACCGAAAGACGCCTCCGAGCCGCAAAACTTCCCGGAGTCCATACTCTCGACGCCTTTGACTGGGCATGGCCGACCAAAATCAATGCCGACCACGTCCGTCACCTGGCCGGACTTGGCTTCATGCACTCTCAGACGAACATCGTCTTCATGGGCACAGTCGGCCTGGGCAAGACCCACCTGGCCAGCGCCATCGGGCGTCTTGCATGCCTGCGCCGGACGAACGTCCTGTTCGAATCTGCCGCAGCCATCGTCAACAACCTTACCGAGGCCCGCAGCAAAGATAGGCTCAAAATGGCGATGCGCCGCTATGAGAAACCTCAACTGCTCATCATCGACGAACTTGGCTACCTCCCCGTCGACCGTATCGGGGCCGAGCTTCTCTTTCAGGTACTGGGAAATCGCTACGAAAAGGCATCCACCATCATCACCACCAACCGTCCCTATAAAGACTGGGCGAAAACATTCGCCAACGATGCGGTCATGACCTCCGCCGTCCTCGACCGTATCCTGCACCACTGCGAAACAGTCGTCATAGAAGGACCAAGCTACCGCATGAAAAACAGAGTCGAGGCCGAAAACTAGCCCCCCCCTCAAACAGAACGGAATAGGCATCCCGTTGAGCTTAACCGGATGCCTGTTTTTCGTGGGGCCGGAGAATGTGGCGAAATTGGTACCTTTTCAGCGTGTTATTCACAATTGCCGAACCCGACCAGGCTGAATGCTTTTTTATCCGGCAGCCGGGCCAATTAAAGGCAAAATTTAATTTAACTTGGCGGTTCTACGGACGGCTAATCGCCGCCGCAGACCTTAACGATATACGGGGGTTTGAATTCCAAAAATTCCAGCGTATATTTTCTGCAACGGGAAGAAAAAAAGAGAGAAGCAATAATTGCGAGTTACGCCAAATCTATCGAGAAAATAGATTATGCGTATATCAAACCAGTTCTACGGACGGAAGGGTGATTCATGAAGATCGACCAGATCCATGACACGGCGGATGCTAAGAGGATGTCCTTCGAGGATGGATACCTCACTGTCCATAT
>CAZTNL010000396.1:0-3657 GCA_964614885.1 uncultured Calditrichaceae bacterium
CGTCTACGTACCTGGAGAGATTGGCCTCAAATGCAGCCAGCAGAGACGCGTTGTTAGCAGCGTCGATCAGAATTTGTCCCCCATTTATTCGAGCGGAGCCGAAGTCAAGGCCGTTAAAAAATCCGACCAAATCGAACGTTACCACCACCGGCAGCACCGTATTCTCGTTGACCACGATGCCGTTGCCGACGACCGGAATGTCGCTCATGGCAGAAGTTGAACGCGACTTGGCAGCCGCTTTCATTACAACAACACTGCTTTTCTGCAGAGGCGCTAGGGCCCCTGAGGGGGATGGGTTTGTGCCGCAACCGACGCCCAGAACAAGCAAGCTCACACTCAAAAAACCAAGTGGGTACTGCATGACTCGTTTCATGACGATCTCCTTTTAACTAGAATTAGATTAGATTAGATTATTCAGTGACTAGTTATCCAACCATAATCCCAATAATGTGCCAAGCTCTGAAACTGGTATTTTGCTTGCTTTAAGTGTTTATATGACAACTATCTTTTGCAAATTACTGAAAAACGATTATAGTCCGGCTTATTCAATTATCGGCAAATATTTATCACCAACAATATTGACAGCGCGCAGTACTCGGTTTATTATTAGCCACTTATGGCTTGTCAGGAATTGAACGATGAATGGTTAAGTTTCTGACAATATCTTCGTACGGCAGGATCAGGTCAAGATTGTCGAGAAATGCCTGACCGCTCAGACTCACTTCCTCGTTTCCATCCGATGAGGTTCTTGCCCAACTAACTCCGAATGAGAAGGAACGGTAATCGTACTCAGCGGACACTCCGAAATTGACGCCGTAGGCCATGTTCTCGTACGTCTGTAGGCTTTCATCTGCCAGTTGCATATCCTCGTCGTTCATCTACATTTTCTGATAAGGCTTAACCCAAGCGCAACTCGTCCAGAAACCACACACGATTCATCGTGCTAGCCAAGAGAACCCGCTTGATTCTTTTCATTTATTAGCTTCTTTGTTCACCTTAAAGTTATATAGCTAATCAACATTGCTACAACCTTTCCTGTACATTACAAATTGGAAAGAATTGTTTCGGTCACTTGTGCAAAATTTGCCGGCGCAGATGCAAGTTTCTCGAAGTAACAATGCGGTCCCGCTCATCCGACCGATTGAATGGGTTATTGCCGTCATCAGTGACAAGAACAGCTTCGAACATTTTCAATTTCGTTCTGGGCTCATCGCACCTAAGGAGCCGGGCCGTCCTCTGGCCCGATTTCAGGTTCATTTCACCAGGACTCCGACAAGCTCGGAGATCTCGTTTGCACCCTCCACTATCCTGACCGGCCCGACTCCGGGCGCGTAATATTTGTATTCAGAAACTCCGGGATCCAACGGCGACCATTCGCGAATCTTCAGGCAATTCTGATAAGAGCCGCTGGGAACCGTCACCGATTCGCTCGCGCCGGCAACTTCGGCCATGTCCTCGGCTTCGCCCGGCAGAAACTCCTCACGATAGGTGTCACCGACCCGGGGATTGGCCTTCATGATAATTCCGGGCCTGGCGCCCTTCACCCCGGATTCCCAGGATCCCGCCGTGCTGGCCACCTTTCCGCCTTCAAAGTCTTTAGAGTCTTCGCCAAAATACCAGACATTGCCGGCGCGATCCTGCGCGTACCAGTCCTGCGTGGCTTCGGTCAGGTTGCCATCGCGCCAGACGGTGTCGGCGACGACGACACAGGTGACGTCGGAAATGCTCCTGGTCTCCCGGGTGACAAATACCTTGTCGGTTTCGGTTCCTTCGGCAGTCTTCGATCTGTAGTTGAACGTCGCCCCGGGCGAAAGCGGGAAAAAGGAGTTGGTAATCGCCGACACAAATTGTGCCGGGTCGATTTCCGGAGTGTACTCCGCCGTGCGCCTGTCGGCGGTGTGTCCACACCCTGAAGCGGCCACCGCACAGACGAGGAGCGCTAGCGCAGCGCATTTCATCTTTGTCGTTGCATTCATCAGCAATCCTCAGTGCCCACCGCACACGCGGCAGCAGGCGGTATTTCCAGCAGCGGCGCCGCCGAAATAATGCTTCGTTTAGAATATGAAAATCGCCCGTGCAATCGCCAAAACTATGCCATTGCCAGGAGACAGACCGCAACATACTGGTTCTTTACGCCTTGGGAAGACGCGGCTCGTGAACAGGCTTGGGGTGAGTGTCAACATTTTGACACCAGCGGAGAATGGCGGTATGGCTAAGGCATTAATTTTAAATGATTAACATGGCTGACGGCGAAAGTGGCCCCGGTCGTCAGTTTTTTGACGCAGCGCGCCTCATGTCAGGTTTGCCGGAAGGCGCGCACCCGGGGACGGACAAGCAGAGGCCAGCAGGCGGTCTGGGCGCTACGGCGTTACGTTCAGTCCCAGCGAAACCGAGTGGATGGTGTAGGAGTAGAGATGCAGATTTGTGTGGTTGGTCTCAAAATCATAACGCAGATCCACGCCAAGCGTCTTCGAGAACTTAAAGCGAATCTTGTTGGAAAGAAAGGCGATTTGATCCCGCCGTTTTGGTCCATCCGGAGATATCCGCCAGAATTGAAATCCCTTGCTGTAAAACTGGTAGAGCAGTAAAAAGGAGACGCGTCTGTTTGCGCGCAAGAGAACCGACAGCGCCGCCTGATGTTTGCTGTAGCCGAAGTCAGAATCGTCGGCGAGGATTTCTTCCGCATTTTCATCGTCGAAGTTCTCCCCCTTTTGCTCAAGACTGAAGCCATCGGCATGATCCAGCTCATACCTGTAGTTCAGGTTGGCGATAAATCTGCTGCTGAAGACCTTGTCGGCATCGACCCGAAAAACGAACCGGTTGCCTTCATTGTTGGGCTGTGTGTCCGGGGCTGTGCTGCCGACGTACAGACTGCCGGTATGATTCTGGTATTCGAGCTTTGCCCCGAGGTTGGTGCCACGGTCAAACTCGCGTTCGTATCTCAAATACACCCTGTTGCTCACGTAGGTCCGCAGTGTCGGATCGTCGGAGTAGCTCTTGAGCCAGTTTTGATAGCCGAGCGACCAGTCGCCGGCCGCGCTCTTTCTTTTCACCACCAGGTCGGCGACGTTCCGCGTATAGTTGAATCCACTCGCGGACGGATGCAGGCGCAGCCGCAATTCCTCAGAGGCGAGCAGCTTGTAACGCCGCCCCATATCCTGTCGGAACTGGGCGGAAACGGTTTGGTCGTAGCGCGTAAACTGCCGGAACTCGCCGTACCGGTAGTGCTGCAAATCGTAGGTGAGCGCCAGTTTCCGGCGTCCGCCGAACTGCCACTGCTTGTCGCCGTGCAGGAACAAACTCATCCGTACATCCTCCTCCTTGAGCAGGCCCGGCTGGCGCGTGATGTTGCTGCGGAATTCCCCGGTCAGCTTCCCCTGAAACCTGAAAGGCGCCGAACTCTGGGCTCTGGCCGGAGATTCGTGCAGGCAAAAGGTTGCCAGCAAAAGGAGCACGGGAAAATCACGTCGTGGTTTGAGCCGCATATGAGATTTCCTTATTTTGCACCCTGTTCTTCGATGGCCTGCCGGAAGCGCTCTATCTTCGCTTCGATCTCCACAACGTCCGCGGCGACTGCGCGCCTGCGCTCTCTTAAGTTCGCGGTTTCGTTGTCCAGATTCTCGATCTTGTCGGCAATTTCCTCCAGCCGGGTCCGGT
>CAZTNL010000397.1:0-3648 GCA_964614885.1 uncultured Calditrichaceae bacterium
CTGGTTGAACGGCTCAAATGGAACGCAAGCGAATACTCATAGCGGTCAACACCCCACCCGACGTGGAGAAACTGCGCAAGTTTCTGGTCACGTCCGGCTATGAGATCAAGGTAGTCGACAATGGTGTTGCTGCGTTAACCGTCTGCAGAGATTTTCAGCCGCATCTCATACTCTCCGAACTGAATCTGGCCCAAATTGACGGGCATCACCTCCTGCGCGAGATCAAGGCGAACGCCTCCACCAACAGCGTCGCGTTTATGATGATGAGCCGGCACCGGTCTGTCGATGAGCGTGTGCACACGATGTCGCTCGGCGTGGACGACTACATTACGGTGCCGTTCGATATTCGGGAAGTGATGAGCCGAATAGAGCTGCTCCTGGAGGAGCTGGAAAAAGCAGAGTCGTGGCCCAAGCGCAATTCAAGGGGCTTCTCCGGCAATCTTTCGGATATGAACACGCTCGACATCCTGCAGGCGCTCGGCATCGGTCAGAAAACCGGTGTCCTGTCGCTCACAAATGGAGAGGATGAGGGGTTGGTTTACATCAGGAACGGCGATGTTCTCGACGCGAAACTCGGGTCCCTGCCTTCCCTGCAGGCCCTTTTGCGCATGTTCACCTGGAGCGAGGGCCATTTCCGGTTTGAACTGGAGGAAGTCGAGGTATCCGACCAGTTGGAAGTGCCGACAGATCAGCTGATCAGTCAGGGGCGTATCTATAAGGACCGCTGGGACAGTTTGTGTCGAAACCTGCCGCCCCTGCAAACGCCGGTCACAAAAATTCAGCCGGACCTCGTCCACAGCGGCTCTGAGGATGAGAAATCGATGCTGGGCATTGTCAACGGCAACAGCCGCATGCTCGACCTCGTCAAGAACTCCCGGCTCGATGATTTGAAGGCGCTGAAGATCGTCACGAGATTGTTTACGCAGGGGGTTTTGAAAGAATCGCCGGCGAAGGAACCGGCAGCTTCCGAAAACGGTAAGAATGTCTGTCAGTCTAATTCGCCAGGCTCTAGAATCACGCGGCTTGTCGATAGCTTTCTCAATCTTGAAAAAAGGCAGAACGGCCTGGAAAAACTGCGGACAGGGTCTGTCGATATTGATAATCAGATCCACCTGAACAAGAGCGAATTATTAATGATCCGGGCCGCGCTGTCAAACAAAGACGAATGCTAACCGCCCTTACCCCCCAAGCAACCGCCACATGAGAATCGGAGAGATTGCGATCGTCGGGCCGCATGCCCCTGCCAGACGTGAATTTATCCGGGGCGTATCCGATGAGATCGCCGTCCAGACCGATGACCTGATTTTCGGCAGATTGCGGATCAACAAACAACTGGTTGTTCACCTCTACGGCGTCAACTACGATTCGCGCGCGGCCAGCCCCTCCTGGGATTTGGTTTCGCAAAAGCTGCTTGGCTACGTGGTGCTCTTTAACCTGCACCGTCCGGAGGCGTATGAGGAGGTGCAGAAGCTTGTCGATGCGCTCTCTCAGGTAAGGAATCTGCCGATAGTCATCGCCGCGAACGTGGGGGGCGAGGGAACGTCGTCACCGTTTCAGGAGGCCGGCATCAGCCTGGCTGCCGACTGTCAGTTCAGGTTTTGCGATGCGGGCAATCCGCAGAGCGCACGGAAAACCCTTATCTCGTTGGTGGATGCGGCCATCGAAAAGATTGACACCTAACATCCCCGCATCGGAAACGGGGCCGACATGACGGCCCGATCACGCAAACCCAATCTATGAACAGGAGTTGCAACTCATGACCAGGAAGTACTTCGAGAGCATTCTTGAAAGTGTAGGAAACACCCCGCTTGTAAAGTTGAACCGGGTCACCTCGGGAATCAAAGCCACCGTCCTCGCTAAAGTGGAATTTTTTAATCCGGGAGGGAGCGTCAAGGACCGGATTGCCGTGGCCATGATCGACGCGGCTGAAAAGGAGGGACGGCTGAAACCGGGCGGCACGATTGTGGAATCGACCTCCGGCAACACCGGCGCCGGCCTGGCGCTCGTGGCTGCCCTCCGAGGCTACAAGGCCGTGTTTACCATGCCGGACAAAATGAGCCAGGAGAAGGTACGCAACCTGAAGGCCTTCGGCGCCGAAGTCATCGTGACGCCGACAGCCGTGCCCCCGGAGTCGCCTGAGAGCTACTATTCGGTGGCAAAGAAGATCGTGAAAGATACCCCAAATGCGATTCTGGCCAACCAGTATTTCAATCCGGTGAACCCGGAGGCGCATTACCGAACGACCGGGCCGGAAATCTGGGAGCAAACCGACGGCAAGATCGATTACTTCGTCGCCGGCATGGGAACCGGAGGCACCATCAGCGGCACCGGCCGGTATCTGAAAGAACAAAACCCGGGCGTGAAGATAATTGGCGCCGATCCCGTCGGGTCGATCCTCAAAACCTATTTTTACACGAAAAAGATGGCTGAGGCCCGGCCATACAAGGTCGAGGGCGTCGGCGAGGATATCATTCCGGGCACGACGCAGTTCGAGTATATCGACGACGTGATCGACGTCAGCGATAAGGAATCATTTAACGCGGCGCGCCGGGTGTCGCGCGAGGAAGGTATTTTCATCGGTGGGTCCGGCGGGTTGGCTGCTGCTGCGGCGCTGAAACTCGCTCGCGATCTGCCGCAAGATAAGCTGGTCGTCGTGCTTTTCCCGGACTCGGGCGTCAAGTATCTAACAACCTTCTACTCGGACGACTGGATGCGGGAAAACAGATTCTGGGATCTGGAAACGACCACGCTCGACCACGCGCTGGCGGTAAAATCGAGCAAAATGCCGGCGCTGATTTCGGTCGCACCGGGAGACTCGGTGCGCGAGGTGATAGCCTTGTTGAAAGAGCATAATATTTCTCAGATCCCGGTATTGGAGGGCGGCAAGTCCGTCGGCCGAATCGAAGAGGCGGAAGTCATGACCTGCGTAATCAGCGATAACGCCGTTCTCGACTCCACCGTGCGCGAGGTGATGCAGGAAGCCCTGCCGGTCATTTCGATACACAAGCATATCCTCGACGCCAGAAACTACCTGACGAGCAACTTCCCGGCAGTGTTGATCGAGGATCGCGGCAAGATAAGCGGCATTGTCACCAAATCAGACTTACTGGAGTTTATCGCAGCATGACGGACCGCAAGCAGCACGATTTTGCAACCCGCGCCATCCATGCCGGTCAGCAGCCGGATACCGATGCCGGCGCGATAATGACTCCGATATATCAGACCTCAACCTATGTTCAGAGTTCTCCCGGCCAGCACAAGGGGTACGAATATGCGCGAACGGCGAACCCGACCCGCGAGGCGCTGGAAGCGAACATTGCCTCCCTCGAAGGCGCGCGTTTTGGCCGCGCGTTTAGCTCGGGAATGGCCGCGATCTCGACAATCGCATCCCTGCTTAAGCAGGGAGATCACGTTATCGTCACCGACAATGTTTACGGCGGAACTGTGCGCCTTTTTCAACAGGTGATGACCGATTTTGGTTTGTCGTTCAGTTTTGTCGATACGTCAGACATCTCTCTCGTCGAGCAGGCAGTCCGGCCGGAAACACGGATGGTCTTTATCGAAACGCCGACGAATCCGCTGCTCAGACTGACGGATATTGCGCAACTGTCGGAATTCTGCCACAGACGCCAGCTGCGGCTGGTCGTG
>CAZTNL010000398.1:0-3643 GCA_964614885.1 uncultured Calditrichaceae bacterium
CATTCATTCATTTTTGGAGGCAGTAGCCATGAACTTCAGGAGACTATTTCGATCAGCCGCGCTGGTCTTGTTCTTTACCGGCGCGGCTCAGGCGCAGACCAACCTGAGCGGCGGCACCGGGCTCCCCAACGTCGAGTCAGCCTGGTCCCTCGATCCAGGCTTGTTGATGATGAGCTCCAACACCCGCGTTTTTGGACAATCGTCAGCCGCTTACACCGTCTGGGACGTCAGCGGGCGACTCAACTTCAGCTATGGGCTTGGCCGGCATTTTGAAGTTTCCGCCACCCCGATCATCTATCAGGACGCGAACCAGCCCAGCAACAAAGTCAGTGCGCCGCACGACCTGTACATCTCGATGAAAGCCGCTTCGTTCACCTCGCCGGGGAGTCCGTTCTCGTATGGGGCATCAGTAGCGCTTAAGTTTCCCACGGGCGACGCGCAGAATGTCGCTTTCGAACGCTACTCGGCCAACCGTATCGGCTGGGGTGTTACCGGCTTGCTCAGCTACGCCACGGACCCGCTTTACCCGAGGAACGCCACGAATTTTCATCTGAACCTGGGGTACTGGAATCACAACGATTCCGGCGCCGATTTGACCGGGGCCGGCGCCTTGAGCCCACAGCCGGACGGGGCTTCGCAGGAGCTACTCTATGCTATGGGCGTACAGATTCCAAAAGGGAAATTTGCGATCACCACGGAGCTTTACGGCAACGCGTTCTTGAAAGCGCCGCCGGTCGTGGCATATAGCCGTGAAAACTACCTCTACCTTACGCCGGGCGTCTCCTACCAGTTGATGAAGTGGATGTCTGTAAACGTCGGAATGGATTTGCGGATTATCAGCAGTAAGGACAAGACGTTCTGCTCGTCGGGATACGACGGTGCGGACCGGACTCTTGCCGGCAGCCAGCCGAATTATCCGGGTTGGCGGTTCAATTTTGGTGCATCCTTCGACCTGCTTCCCGGGAAATCGTACCGGGTGGGCCAACACGACGTTCTGATGCGCAAGGCGGAGTCGCGTCGCCAGCTTTTTGAGCAAATCGTGCGCGAACAGCGCGATACCGAATCGGCGGAAGCGGAATTGCAGCGCATTCGCGCCGAACGTATCCGCGCTGAACAGGAGCTGGAGAGGCTCCGGGGCATCCTGGAAGGCGAAACGCAGAAAGCTTCAGACGACAGCCAGGAACAGTCGCCGCCGGAAGAAGACAATTAGCGTGAAAAACTTATTAACCGCAATGCGCCTTTAGGGTGAAATCTTGTGAACAATGCAGGATAGACCCTGCGAGCGCAGCGCGCAATACCGTTTGCCCCAAAACGTCCCTCGTTTCGACGAGTGGGCGTTTTTTCTTTCCCTGAAGGCCACGCACGCCGCTTCCTGCCGGAAGCAACTCTCCACACGCGAGTCGCGTTCAGCAGAGTCGTCGGCGCAGCAGGTCAAAAAAGTGTTGCTTTGGGTAAATATCCCGCCCAGTTCGGCCGATAATCAAGACGATACATGAATGTAGCCTGGAAGAAAAGGATAGCACATGCGCCCTGCTTCACTGTTGATCGTTGATGATGATGCTGATGTCTTGAAGCGGCTGAGGCGAACCCTGGGCGACCGATATCAAGTACACACCGCTGACCACGGCTCGCAGGCTCTTTCGATTCTGGAAAACGAGCGCATCCACGTCATTGTAACTTCACACGCGCTTCCAGATATGGCCGGACTGCAGCTTTTGCGCAAGGCGAAGCAAATCGAGTCAGACATTGTGAACATTCTGGCCGGAGACGAAACGGACGCGGATGCGGCAATTGCAGCACTCAATTCCGGGGTCGTTTGGAAGTACATCCGCAAGCCGCTTCGTACCCGGGAGCTGAACGCGGCTCTGCGCGAGGCCGCACGGGCTCAATCCGCTGCCCGGCGTTCGCAAGCGACGCACAAACCGGTTGATGTTCGGGAAAAGGAGCTGCGGATTCTCCGTGCAGCAGCAGATTGCGCGGCCGTGGCACATCTGGTCGTACGGCAGGGCCGGATCGTTTTCTGTGATCCCAAGGCCCGCGCCTTGCTCGGTTATCGCTTGCGAGACATGGTTGGCCGGCCACCGGGGGCATTTTCGGCCAAGCGCCACGCTGTACAATTCGCCGAAACCTTTGAGGCTGCCGCCGGAACCGGCAGACCAACCGGACCGGTTGAACTCGTCTGGAAACACGGGCGTGGAGGCAGCAGAACCACAGAGTGTTCATTCAGGTCCGTGGAGTACGATTCAGAGCCCGGGCTGCTGGTCGCGCTAAGGGATGTCACCGAACAGAAGCGTCATCGCGTGCGTGAGTCTGTCCGTAGCGAAATCGTCAGCGCAGCGCTGGCAGAAGCTTCGCTCCTGGAGCTGCTCCGGTGTGTGCACCGACAGTTGGCTACTTTGATGCGCGTCGACAATTTTTCCGTGGCCCTTTACGACAAGCATGACCGAACCTACACCGTACCTTACCTGGAGGAGGGGCAGGCTGGCGGAGATCCGGCGCAGGCTTTGTTCCGGCGAAGTCTCACCGACTTCGTGCGCAGAACGGGCCGGGCACGGCTTCTCTCTGCTGAGCAACAGTTGAAGCTCGCCGGTCAGGGAAGGTTGGAGCTGGCTGGGAAGCCGCTCGAGTCCTGGCTCGGGGTTCCTCTGCGAACAGAGGGCGGTACGGTTGGCGTGCTGTCGATCTGGAGCGGGACCGACGCTGACGCGTTTTCCAAAGCGGACGTCACCTGCCTTAAGTCCCTTTCCACCGACCTGGCGCGGGCCATCGAAACCACGTCGCGTTTCGATGAACTTCGTCAGGCTGAAGCAGGCTTTGTGGCGCTGTTCAAGAGTTCTTTGGATGCGATCTTTCTAATAGATGCCCGTGCCGGACATATTATTTTCTCGAACTCCAAAGTGAGCAGCCTTCTCGGTTACGAAGTGGGGGCTTTGAACGGCAAGCGCTTTTCGAGCCTTTTCCCACGAGCCTCACGTTCCGATTTCTATACGATGCTGGGCGCGTTGGCCCGTCGGGAATCCGCCTTCGGTGTTCACAGACTAATCCGTGAGGACGGCGGCTCGATGCAGGTCGACCTCTCCGCCTCTCTCGTGCAATGGGGGAAAGGGCGGGCCATCCTCGTCAATGTGCGCGATGTCAGTCATCGACTCAGGACGCAGAAGGCCGTTCGGGGGTCTGACGACCGTTACCGCCACCTTGTCGAACAAATGGCCGACGGTATTTACCGGAGCACGCCGGACGGGCGGTTTATTACGGTGAACCACGCCTTTGTCAAGATGCTTGGTTACGATAGCAAAGATGAGCTGATGCGGCTGAACATCTCCACACAGGTCTATTTTTCGAAGCAGGAGCGCGCCGAGGTTCTGTCGGCCTATAAGAACGAAATGACGCCTGCGACTTCGGTGTTCCGGCTGCGGAAGAAGAACGGCGAAACGCTGTGGGTAGAAGACCACGGGCATATGGTCTACAATGAAAAGGGGGAAGTGGCCTACTACGAGGGCGTCGTACGGGATATTACGGACCGGGTGCACGCGGAGCGCGCACTCGGGGTGCAGAAGAAATACTACGAATCGCTTTTTGAGAGTTCCACCAACGCTATCGCCTGTACCGACAAAGATGAAAACGTCGTTAGCGTCAATCCAAT
>CAZTNL010000399.1:0-3637 GCA_964614885.1 uncultured Calditrichaceae bacterium
TAAGACCGCATATCGCATCATCACCAATGCGTCAGATGCAATAATGGAATCCAGGTTGCTCATTTGTTCTTTGCCGAGATTCAAGTATTGTTTGGCATTTTTGAAATAGACCTAAGACCAATTTCTCGAAACCTAAAACGCTCTTGCCAACAGTATGGTCGTAAACATATAAAACCATTTCAATCAACTTGCCCCTGACTTTCACGATGGTTTCATCCAGGACAAAGAAGAGTTCCGGGGCTAATGTTTGAGTCGTTTTTCGATGAACACGATATGCTAAATTTAATTGAAATTGACGCCAGTTATAATTGGCGTTCTCAAGAAAACGATAAAATCAATTTTTATCAGAGGCTGCTTTTTCATATTGGGCACGCACAAAAAAGCAGATGTTAGAAAACATCAAAAACGGAATTAAAAACAAATCGAAGACGATGCGATTGACACAATGGCGTGTCCGTTTCTTAATCTTGCCGGCGTCAAGCAGAGCGGCAATGCGTAACTCCTTGAAAGCGGTCGCCACATCATTATCCAGAATCAATTGGCCGTCATTGAGATATTTCTGGACATCACTGTCAATGGGTAGTATATTCTGTCCAGCTTGCATTTTCTTCTCCTTTTGGTTGAAACTAGGCAATTTCAATATACCCTAAAAAGGTGATAAATGCGAGCTATTTTTTTGTTTTAAAAGCATTTAGCTCTATTAGTTGAAGTGTGAAATGTGAGAATATAATCTATTATCCGCTAACCTTCGCAAGATTGCCCCAGACCTCAGCATGGCTGGGCGGCTCGATTTTTCCTCAGCGGGGTCTGTTTGAGAATACAAAAACTGAAAGGAACCAGGCCGCGATGTCGATAATTAGATTAGACGGAGCAGCATAAATGAAATACCGCACGGAAACCTTTGCGTTTAATTAGAATGAACCGGAGCAGGTATTGCAGCAGAACTGGCAAAGGAATGCGACGTATTTGAATTGCGGCCGCGCCGCGCAAAGAGAAATAAGGTGGTGATTTGATTGATCCAGGCGAACTGTCGAAACCGTCTGACCGAGGATGATTTCAAATATATCTCCGAGGCGCTGGCGCGCGACTCCCGCAAACGAAGGGTCGCGCTGGTTGAGCTTTTGACCGATCCAGAAACCAGGGACGCAATCCTGGACGATGCCGATCTGTGCGCCAGCGTCGGCGATAAATCGCGCGCCATCAATGTGTCTCCGTTCCTGTATTTTTACCTGCTGACCCGGCACGCGTTTTTGCAGCACGGCCTCTCCGAGCGCGATCTGGCCGACTATGTCGCCAGCATGCTGGCGCAGTTCAGCACCACCCGGCGCGCCCATTCGGCGTCGCACCTGCACGACAAGAAATATCACTATCTCGTCGACCTGATGAACGACTCGCTGCAGGCTTCCTCGTTCGAGGCGTTTCTGCTGCGCAGCCACATCGGCAACTACGCGTTGTTTATGACGGGCATTTTCCCGGACAGAGTCTACTATAAAGCCACCTATGGCCGCAAAGCGCCGGGTTTCGATTACTACGAGCAGATGGGCAGCAGCAGCTACCGCTGGGCGTCGCAGCACAGCCTGGCGGCCAAGTTTTGCCTGACCGAAGTGCTGACCCGGCTGGCGGAGAGCTTTCACACCGTTCGCGTTGCCTTGAACCAGATGGCCGACGAGCATATGAATCTGGACCGGCGCCCTTCGGGAATGGACAAGGTCATGCGCCAGATACTTTTTGGAGCGGGTCCGGACAGCGCGGAAGGAGAGTGAGGCAGGCATGTCATTGCTCAGAGAACTGCAGTCGCTCACCGAGCGCACCTACCGTCTGACCAGCGGCATCAATCTCGAGGAGTTCGTCATCGGCCGCCGCCGCTTTGCGGATCTGTCTTCCCGCAGCGCCGCCGACGCGCTGGAACTGTCCGAGGCTGCGCGAGTGTTCTTTCGCCGCTCCGGCGAGGCGCTCTACCTCGCCATGTATTTTTCAGAAGAGGTGATTTCCCATCTGGAACGCAACGACCCGCGCCGCGGCCTCAACGAGCGCAACATTGAGGCGTTCATGGTGTTCATCGAGGAAATTAACCATGGCGTCCACGGCGTCGTGAAATTTCTGCGGGGTGAAACGGCGGTTGGGGAGGAGATTTTTGTGCGCGACCTGGAGCTGATGGCCAAGATCGACGCTTACCAGACGCTAAAGTTCTTTCTGGCTTATTTCAATCCTTCGCGTCGTCTGGAGAATTTCGACCGCATGTGGATTCGCTACCACCTCTTCGAGCGCAGCCGCTTCGATTACGCCTCGCCGCGGTTGAGCCGGCGCTACGCCGAAGCCAATCTGCTCGGCGAGAAATACACGCGGTATCTCGATGGCATGAGCCCGGAAAGCCGGCTCGCGGAGATGCGGCGATTTCAAAAAATGAAATATCCTGCCAAAGCAGCGTACATCCGCCTGCTGCCCTGACCTGCCCTTAATCAGGTTCAGCCGTTACCTGCTGACTTGAAGACTCACACGGATATTGTTGGTCACTACCGCGCCATAAACGACGTTGAGCGCGATGAGGGTGATGCTCGCCGCGCGCCGGTCATGTTTCCAGGCTTGCCGCAAGGCCCAAAGCGCGCCGATGGTGAGCCCGGTCTTGGCGGCTACGGCCAATGGCTTGTTGCTGACAAACGTGCGCGCTATGGGATTCGTCTCCTGCGCGCCGTTGTCGAGACCGTGAAACGTCGTGACCAGATCGGCCGCGTTCAGGACGATGTAATTGATCTCCAGGCCGCGGTAGAACCAGTCGGGGCCGCGCTGCTTTTTCTGCAACGACGCTGTCCCGCTCTCACCCGGTTCGGCCGCAAGGCTTGGGGTCGTGAGAAGCGCAGACAGCAGTATTGCTGCGACCATCCGGTGGCATCTCATGGCACAAGACATCCTTGTCATGGCTACATCTCCGATTTACTCCAACTGCTGAAAAGGAGATCGGACGGGTGCGGCGGAATCGTCAGGATGTGACGAACTTACAAAATGCGCCGATAAACGAACTGAAATGGTTGGCTGGGGCGGTGGGACGATCTCTGGAAAACCCATGTAGGCAGTGACTGGCGCCGAAGCGGAAATCGCCGCCCGGCTTTTTCAAAAAAGGACACGACGAAAAAAAAGGACAACCTTTTTGTAAAAATCCTGTCTAAGAAATAGGACACGATTCCAACGCAGTCTGAACAAGAACGCCTTTGTAAACAGCCGCACTCAGGAGCAAAAATTGATTCGCTATAATTCTTGTGCTGGTCTGTTGCTTTTCCTGTTGAGCAGCGCCGCCATGGCTCTCACCAAAGAGCACAGGGTTTACTTGACGCAACACATCAACCCGCATCCGCCGGTTATCGACGGCAGGCTGGACGATGTCGTCTGGCAGAAAGTGGCGTGGCAGGGAGACTTCACGCAAAGCTCGCCGGATGACGGCGCGGAACCCTCCGAGCAAACGTCGCTCAAAGTGCTCTACGACGCCCACAATTTGTATGTGGCCATTCGTGCCCACGACAGCGAGCCCGGCAATATCGTGCGGCGCATGACACGCAGGGATGATATCGATGGGGACTGGGTGCAGCTCAGTCTCGACAGTTATCACGACCGGCGAACGGCCTTTTCCTTCAAAATAAGCGCA
>CAZTNL010000400.1:0-3636 GCA_964614885.1 uncultured Calditrichaceae bacterium
AGGGCACTGAGAAATAAGAACTTAGAGAAACACCTCCAGAAAAATATAGTTTCAACAAACGCGGAAGGTTTATTGTCATAATTTTCAAATAAATGAAACTCTGTGTACTCCGAGCCTCTGTGGCTATGAATTTTTCAGGTTAACAGCAGGTACTTCATTGGGTTGCAAACGATTTGGCTGAAGTTCGATTCGCATATGGCTCCGATTTCATCAGTTTGGATCTGCCGCGGGCACGCGTCATTGCTGAACTCAAGCCGGATTCCCGCGTGCCCTCGTCGGGGGCGCGCGCCCTGGTGCAGGAAGCCCTTGCCCATCCTGTCGGCCTCGATGGAAACCGGCCAGGCGAGATTGTGCGGCCGGTTCCGACGACGCTCGTCTTGCCAGATAAGACCCGCAATTGCGGCGCCCACCTTTTTCTTCCGCACCTTCTCGATTTCTTGAATGAGGTCGGCATAAGCGACCGGGAGGTGACCATTTTGCTGGCGAACGGCTCTCATGTGAGCAATTCGAACCGGGAAATCGCGAATATGCTCGGAGAAGAAACCGTGTCGCGGGTGCGTATTTTGGAACACGACAGTCACGACGAAGCCACGCTGATTCTGGTCGGGGAAACCTGCTATCGCAATCCGGTCAAAATAAACCGGCATGTGGCCGGCGCCGAGCAGGTTATATGCGTCGCCACCGCCGTGCACCACTACTTCGCGGGCTATGGCGGCGGCCCGAAGATGATCAATCCCGGCTGTGCCGGTTACCATACGATTGCGGGCAACCATGCGCTGAGCATAGATGGTGCGGCGAAGGGCTTGCATCCCGCCTGCAGGTCCGGGAATGTGGAAGGTAATCCTATCCAGGAAGATATTCGCGACTCTTTTCGTTTTATCAGAAAACCGTTGCTTCTGGAAACCGTGCTCGATGCGCACGGTGACATCGTCGCCGCATTTTGGGGAGAACTGTGGCGTACGCACCAGCTTGCCTGCGACCTGGTCGATGAAATCTATCGCGTGCGCCTCGACGAGCCGGCCGATCTCGTCGTGGCAAGCTGTGGGGGCGCGCCCAAAGATATCAATCTAATCCAGGCGCACAAGAGCATTGCCAACGCTTTTCAGGCTGTGAAGCCGCGCGGCGTTATCTTGCTTTTTGCCCGGTGTCCGCAAGGCATCGGTTCCGAGACCTTTATGGAATGGTTTTCGTATCACGACTTTGACAGCATGATGCGCGCTCTGTCCCTGACGTTCAAACTGAATGGAACGACCGCGCTCTCTTTGCGTTCGAAAGCAAAGGCCGTTACGATTGTCCTGGTTTCAGAACTGGCGCCAGAGATTCTGGAAAAGATCGGGTTGCGTGGCGGGAACTCGGTAGCTGAAGCCTGGCAGGAGGCCGCGTCGATGCTGCCCGAAAACTATACCTGTGTTATGATGCCGAATGCTTCACTCACGTTACCTGAGGTGAATCGATGAGATATGCGTTGAAACTCCTGATACTCACAATATTTGCTGCGACTGCCGCGTCCTTTCCCGGCTGCTACGGCCTGAAATCCAACCCGCAGTATACCAGCAAAGGCAAGAGCAAAGCGCCGAAGAAAAAGCCGGCCCGGGCATCACGGCGGGATCCGGCCGCCAAGCCGAGCCGGGAAGAGCAATTGGGCGCGCGGGCGGATGCGGCCCGGTTCCAGGCGTCACTGAAGTACCAGATAGAACGCTATCGCGGGACCCCGTATCGTTGGGGAGGGTCGAGCGCGTCGGGCATGGACTGTTCCGGCCTGGTCAGTGTCGTCTACCATAAGGCTCTCGATCTCCGTCTGCCGCACAGCTCGCAACGCCTCTTCCGCATGGGCAGTCCTGTTGCCAAGCGTGATTTGGCATTTGGCGACCTGGTCTTTTTCGAGAATATTTCAGGACGCGGTGTTTCGCATGTTGGGATTTATGTTGGCAACGGAAAATTCGCGCATGCCAGCACCAGTAAGGGCGTTATCTATTCCGGTCTCAGTGAGGAATATTACCGGAGCCGGTATGTGGGTGCGCGGCGGGTTTTTCAGGTCAAGACGACCGCGGCTTCGGGATTGTAGGTGACCATGGAAAATTCTGAGATCAGAAGAGGCGCCGAGGTCGAGTTGGAAATCGAGCGCCTTGCCTTCGGCGGCCGCGGTGTCAGTCACCAGGGCGGTCTGGCTGTTTTCGTGGAAGGGGCGTTGCCGGGACAGAAGGTCAAAGCCCGGGTTGTGCGTAAACGCAAGGGATACGCGGAGGCGAGGGTGCTGGAAGTGTTGCGGCCCAGCCCGGACGAAGTGGAAGCCCGTTGCCGGCATTTTGGCGAGTGCGGCGGCTGCCGGTTTCAAAACCTGAGCTACGAGGCCCAGGTTGCGGCAAAACGTGCCCAGGTCGTCGAGAGCCTCGAGCATATCGGTGGATTTTCGGCGCCGCCGGTAGCGCCGGTCATTACCTCGCCGGAAACATTCGGCTATCGCAACAAGATGGAATACTCGTTTGGCCGCCAGCGCTGGGTTTCCAGCCTGGAAATAGAAAACGGGACAGTAGACAAGCCAAAAGACTTTGCGCTCGGGCTGCATGTCCGCGGCCGGTTCGACAAGATCCTCGATATTGATGAATGCCATCTGCAGTCGCGCCTCGGTTCTGAAATACTGGGGTTTGTCCGTGACTTCGCGCTGAAAAGTGGCGAGCCGGCGTACACGACCGCCGATCATAGCGGCTACTGGCGCCATCTCGTCATCCGCGAGGGCAAGAAAACCGGAGACCTGCTGCTCAATGTTGTCACCGCAGGCCACAAGGATCACGACTCGCTGGTTGGCAGGCTGCACCGGAAACTGGTCGAGGCTTTTCCTCAAATCACGACGATGGTGCACAGCGTCAATCGCGGCAAAGCCCAGGTGGCGGTTGGCGAGGAGCGCGTGCTGTTCGGACCCGGTACGATCAAGGAGAAAATCGGGCCGTGTACATACCAGATATCTGCGAGCTCGTTCTTCCAGACCAACACGCGTGGCGCGCACCTGCTGTACGACAAGGTGGTCGAGTTCGCCAATTTTCGACTGGAAGATCTCGTCTTCGACCTATACGCCGGCGCCGGAACCATTTCGATATACATCGCGCGGCATGTGGGCCAGGTCGTCGGTTTTGAACTCGTCGCCGATGCGATAAAAGATGCGCAGGTCAATTGCGGCCTCAACGAGACCGTCAACTGCACCTTCGTCGGCGGGGATTTGAAGGACTCGCTGCGTGCAAGGGAAGCCATCGAGAAGATAGGTAAACCGGACGTACTTCTGATCGATCCGCCCCGGGCAGGAATGCATTCTTCGGTGCTGGCTCAGGTTCAGGTGCTGGCGCCGGAGCGCATCGTCTACGTTTCCTGCAATCCGACCACCTTCGCGCGGGATGCCCGCGTTTTGTGCGACGCAGGCTATGCTTTCGAGCAGATTCAGCCGGTCGATATGTTTCCGATGACGCCGCATATCGAATTGGTGTGCGCGATGAGACGGGCGTGAGTGCCGGGAACATCAGGCAGTTGTTCTCGGCTATCCCGCAAAATCGTTGACAAGAACGTATTGATTTACTAAATTCATTTTTTAACCTGCTCAATTCATGAATTTTGCCACAGAGCCACAGAGGGCACTGAGAAATAAGA
>CAZTNL010000401.1:0-1957 GCA_964614885.1 uncultured Calditrichaceae bacterium
TGTCGTATTCATCTGGGTAAGATAATATTTTACCCACACGGATCAACATAGAACCTTTTTTTTTGAAAGTTATGGAAATAAACATTTCGCGTTTTTCGAAACTGTATTTTACTGTGAGCAGTTTCTCTAAGTTCTTATTTCTCAGTGCTCTCTGTGGCTCTGTGGCAAGATTCATGAACTAATCAGGCTAGACGAAAACAAAGGACTCCACTGTGTCTGATCAAACGAATGCAAATTTTTCTATAGACAACCTCTGCGTGAACACGATTCGCACACTGGCCATCGACGCGATCGAAAAAGCCAATTCAGGTCACCCGGGCGCGCCGATGGCGCTGGCGCCCGCTGCCTACGCGCTGTGGACCCGCGTGATGAATTTCAACCCGAAGAATCCTCACTGGTTTAACCGTGACCGCTTTGTGCTCTCGAACGGTCACGCCTCCATGTTGCTCTATTCGATGCTGCATCTGACCGGCTTCGATCTGACACTCGACGATATCAAAAACTTTCGGCAGTGGGGAAGCCGCACGCCCGGACACCCGGAATATGGGCACACACCCGGCGTGGAAACCACCACCGGTCCGCTCGGTCAGGGCATGATGAATGCCGTGGGCATGGCCGCCGCCGAGGCGCATCTGGCGGCCGTTTACAATCGCCCAGGCCACGAGATCGTCGACCATTTCACCTACGTTTTCTGTGGCGACGGCGATCTGATGGAAGGCGCATCGCACGAGGCCGCTTCCCTGGCCGGACATCTGGGCCTCGCCAAGCTCATTTGTCTCTACGATGACAACCACATCAGCATCGAGGGCGCGACCGAACTGGCGTACACCGACAACATCCGCCAACGTTTTGAGGCCTACAACTGGCATGTGCTCGATCTCGGCGACCAGGGAGAAAACGTTGACGCCATCGAGCGCGCCTTTCTCGAAGCGAAACAGGTTGCCGATCGGCCTTCACTGATCTTGTTGCGGACGCACATCGGCTTTGGCGCGCCACACAAGCAGGACACGCCCGACGCGCACGGTTCCCCTTTGGGCGCCGAAGAAACCAGACTTGCCAAACGCGCCTACGGCTGGCCGGAAGATGAGCCGTTCCGCGTTCCGGAAGCGGCGCTTTCGCACATGCGACAGGCCGTGCGGCGCGGCGAGGAGTTGGAAGAATCCTGGCAACAGCGTTTCTCCGTTTACAAAAACAGCCACCCGGATCTCGCGGCCAGATTCGAGGCCGCTCTGGAAGGCCGGCTGCCGGAAAACTGGAAAGACGCGCTGCCGGAGTTTTCGCCCGCTGACGGCGCCGTAGCCGCCCGCGCGGCTTCGGGAAAGACGCTCAATGTCCTGGCAAATCAGATTCCGTGGATGGTGGGGGGAAGCGCCGATCTGGCGCCGTCGAATAAGTCGCTGCTGCAGGGCACGTCCTATTTTTCCAAAGAAGATACTACCGGCCGGAACATCGCCTTCGGCATTCGCGAACACGTGATGTGTGCCATGGCCTCCGGCATGGCCTTGCACGGCGGTTTGCGCCCGTTTGTCGCTACGTTCTTCGTATTCACCGATTACGCGCGACCGGCAATCAGACTGGCTGCGTTGATGGGGTTGCCCGTCATTTACATCATGACGCACGATTCCGTCGGCGTGGGCGAAGACGGGCCCACGCACCAGCCGGTCGAGCACCTGGCCTCGCTGCGAGTGATGCCGAACCTCGTGGTCCTGCGGCCGGCCGACGCCAACGAAACCGTCGCTGCCTGGCGCGCTGCGATCGAGCGAACGGACGGTCCGACCATGCTGGTTTTGACCCGGCAGGGGCTGCCCGTTGTCGACCGGCAAAAGCTGGCGCCGGCCAAAGGTGTTCTGAAGGGCGCCTACGTTCTGTCGAAGGAAAAGGGTGCCACGCCGGACCTGATTCTCATGGGCAGCGGCTCGGAAGTGCAGCTGCTGCTGGCCGCGCAGGAGCAGTTGGC
>CAZTNL010000401.1:2057-3625 GCA_964614885.1 uncultured Calditrichaceae bacterium
GTCAGCAGGGCCAGGGCGCTGTTCAATGCTCAAGACGAATCCTGACAGGTTTGGAATCGAATATATTTTTTGCACATGAGCAAGAAACCTGTCAGGATTTTTTAGACAAAACCCAATCAGAACAAAACAGCGATGTGAATGTTATGGAAGGCAATGATTGAAGGTGAGAAACTCAGGAGTGCAAAACTTTAGTTTTGCGCTGTTTAATGAATGCAATGCACCCTAATTTTGGGCAAGACGATTAAGAAGTCATTTTTTGAAATCATTTTGCCAGAATCGTTTTGCCTGATGAGATTCCAAATCCATGGAGGGTAATCGTGCGCGATCTGAATTTTCCTGAAGTAAAAGACGCTCTGGAAAAAACTTTTGCGAAATTAAACGACGCCCGGATCGTCCAGCGAATCTGGGAGCGCGACCACACCGTTTGGGCGCCCCGGCCCGGGGAAATCAGCAACCGGCTCGGCTGGTTGGAGAGCCCGACCGCCATGCAGGGAAAAGTCGGAGATATTCAGGCCTTGGTCGCGGATGTCCTGCAGTCTGGATTTACGTACGCTGTGCTTTTGGGCATGGGCGGCTCCAGTCTTGCGCCTGAGGTTTTTCGCAAGGCTTTTGGCGTCAGGAGTGGCACCCTTGAGCTGTCGGTTCTCGACAGCACGGATCCGGGACGCATTCTGGAACTGGCCCGGAGCCTGGCGCCGGAGAAGACGCTTTTCATCGTTTCCACAAAGTCCGGCGGCACGGTGGAGACGCTTTCTTTTTTCAAGTACTTCTACAACCTGCTTGTGGACCGGCTTGGAGCAGGCGAAGCAGGCGCACATTTTGTTGCGATCACCGATCCCGGTAGTTCTCTGGAAAAAATGGCTGGCGATCTGCATTTTCGCCGGGTATTTCTCAACGACCCGAACATTGGCGGGCGTTTTTCCGTGCTGTCCTATTTCGGTTTGGTGCCGGCCGCGCTCGTTGGTGTCGATATCCTCAGACTCTTGCAGAGGGCGGCGCAGATGGCGCAAGAGTGCCAAAATGCACATGCCGCGGCAAACCCTGGAGCCCGGCTGGGTGCGTTGCTCGGGCTGCTCGCCGAAAAGGGCCGCGACAAGGCGACGCTCGTTTTTCCGCCGGAAATCTCGTGCTTTGGAGCCTGGGTCGAACAGTTGGTGGCCGAATGCAGCGGCAAGCAAGGCAAGGGAATTTTGCCGGTAGTGCAGGAGGAGATTGGGTCGCCGGAAGTTTACGGCGATGATCGGGTTTTTGTCTACAGCCACATGGGCGCGCAATCGGTCCTGGACGAGAAAATAGGGCGAATCGAGGCGGCCGGACAGCCGGTTTTCCGTATTGAAATGTCGGATGTCTACGACCTCGGCGCCGAGTTTTTTCGCTGGGAGTTTGCGACCGCGGTTGCCTGCGAGCGCCTCCGGGTCAACCCATTCGACCAGCCGGACGTGGAGTCAGCGAAGGCGCTGGCGCGGAAAATGATGGCCAAGTTCAGCGAGCGTGGCGCGTTCCCGCAGACGCCGCCGGATCGGGTGTTTCCGGGCGTCGATGTTTACGGTTCACTGGATGGCGCCGAC
>CAZTNL010000402.1:0-3622 GCA_964614885.1 uncultured Calditrichaceae bacterium
GACTCCGAGATTCTCGTTGTAGAACAGGTGCTCCGCGACGAATTCGGTTTGAGAGCCCGGCTCCGGTTCGTCGTCCATAGTTTCGCGCTGGACGCTCAGCTTCGCCACTTGTTCCTTCGACCCGTTCACGGCGTATTTGAGTCGGGCCACCGGAGTGCCGTAGTCCTCCTGGATGGAAACCCGCACAGGCACTTCTTCCAGCATGGTCGCGCGGATATCGCGCGATGGCCGCTCGATGGTAAGGGAGGGCGGTTCATCCGGTATCGCGTGCACATAATATTCCTGCGGGTCTGAGTTCGGCAGCCCGTCCGAACCTGTGAGACTGATCTTGTAGTAGGTGTCTTCGGAAACGGTGAGTGTGGCGGTAAACAGCGAGTCGGAGGCTAAGCGGGTGGCAAGTTGTCGATCGCCCTCGAGCACAATTGCCGCGGATGTCAAAGCTTTGTCGCTGTGGCCGGCAATGGTCACTTTGGTTCCAATTGGCGCCCAAATGTCTCCCGAGTTCTTTTCCTCTCGCTGCGGCAGACCTGTATATTCAGGGAATTTGTAGGTCAATTCAATATGCGTGATTCCCGGCGCATCAAACACGGTGAGTTTAAAGACCGGAGAGATCGCAGCGTCGGCCCGGACATAGTAGCGCGTATCCGAGGTCACATTGAACAGGTTGAGGACGAATACATTGGCCTCGCCGGTCTCGTCCATGTCTGCCTTCTTCCAGGTTGAATCGTCGCGGGCGTAGTAGAGAGAGACCTCCTCCGCTTCGAATCCACTGAGCGCGGCGCTGATTTGACTGGATTTGCCTTTCAGGATCCGCGAATTTCCGGGCTGAACCTGCAGCGCGGGCAGCGGTTTTTCGACGCGATAGCGGAACGGGTGCAGCCATCGCCCAGGCTGAAAATTCAGCGAAAGACCATTCAGCAGCAGAAGCGTTACCACGGTCAGCAAGAGGGCGGCTGCCGAACCCCAAAGCTTCGCAGCGCCGGATTTTAACGAGGCGGTCAGGTCGATCGTGGCGATCTTTGCCTGTGTATCCTCGAAGAGTTTTTCTACGATGAATCTCGATGAGATGTCCGGGACATCCTCGCCGAGCTCGACAGCGGTCACCAACCGGTCCTGCAGGTTCGGGTGGCGCTCTTCGATGTAGCGCGCCAGCTGTGCTTCCGAAGGCGCATGCATGAGAGGCAGTACCACACTTTTGGCGAATAGGAACAGCGCCGTGCCTGCCGCGAGCAGCAGCAGCGCGAGACGGATGGCCGGTTCGAGTTCGAGGAAGCGGTCTGCGGCGACTGCGGCGGCAGCAAGGAGGAGCGTGACCGCGATGGTCTTCGCCATGCCGCGAAGAATGACCAGCCGCCGCCAGCGCCTGAGAACCCGTTCGATTTGGTCGCTTATGCCCTGTTTGCGATATTCCATCTGCCGGTCTCCGGGTCAGCGGTAGGTTCGGTTGGCCAGCCAGGTCTCGCCGACCAGCAGGAGAATGACCATGAGCAGGGCCAGCCGCCAGAGTTTTTGCGCCTGCTCCTGGTGCGCGTCGAATTCGCCGGTCAGCAGGGCCGCCGCAGAAGCCTCGCCTCTGGCTATCTGCGCTTCGCGGGCGCCGAGGTCCTCCCGCGGCGCAGCTGCCAGATCGGACTCGCTGGTATTGACGTTCACTGCGAAATAGGCGGCTGGTTTGCGCCGGTTTCCGGTATAAACCCTGTAAATGCCCGGCTCGCCCGTGTTTTCAAAATAGCTGCCCTGTGGCGCAATCTTTTCCGCGGCCGGGGTTTCCACGGCCAATGTGGTTTGGCTCTGCGGGCCAACGCGGTAGCGCGCCAGAGACACGGGCGCGCCGACGGTGAACGACTCCTGACCCTTGGGGACGGCGGCAATATAGTCCATCATTTGATACAGCAGCGGCAGGTAGATCGCCTTAATCGGCAGGTTGTTCCATTCGGTGTCGAGGGAAGAAGCCAGCAACAGGACTTTGCCGGCCCCCACCTTGCGTTCGAGAACAGCCGGGCTGCCATCGTCGAAAGCAGCCAGCACGAATTCGGGTTTATTCGGACTCATGTGAAAATACTGGAAGAAGCGGGCGCTGCTCGGGTCCCCCTGGCCGGGCTCGGCAAACGGTCTGAAAACGGCGTGCTGGAAGTCGATGGCAGAGAGGACGACACCGTTTTTATGGTCGATTTCCGCAAACGCGCGGTTGTTGAGCCGTGCGGGCGACAGCCGTTGAAAGAGGCTGTTGAAAATCTTCGGCACAATCTGGTCGCCGAGGGCGATGAACAGCCCGCCCCCGCCGCTGACATAATAATACAGGCGCTCAATTTGTGCGCGACTGAGGTCTTTGACGTTAGCGAGCACAACGGCGCGGTAGGCATGCAGGTCCTGTCCATCCAGGCCGGCCGCGGCTATCTTTGACAGCGAGTAGCGTCCGAGCCCCGGCAGGTTGAGGGCGCGGTCGAGAAAGAACAGCTCATCCCGGTCCGAGTTGCCCCGGGGTTCGCCATTGACCGCCAGGATTTCCGATTTGTCGTCGTTGTGCAAAACGAAGTAGTAGCTGTTGTCGCAGTCGATGACATCCGCTGCACCTTGCAGGGAAACCGCTCCGCGCACGTAACCGCGCGGCAGGCTGATTCGTGGAAAAGTCACGATCTCATCCCCATTGGCCTTGAGTTTGACCCGGCGTTGCGACTGCCTCCTGCCATTGACGGTCAGGGCAACGGTCGTTCTGAGGGTCTTGCCTGAGTAGTTCCTGACTCTCGCCCGGAAATCCGCACGACGCCTTTGTGTATTGCCGCGCTCGATATGAACATCGTCTATGGCGAGATTGAACTGTTCCGGATGTCCTACCTGGAAAAACTCGACCCTGATTCCGGGTCGAACGTTCCAACCCAGGCCAACATTTCGCCAGCCTGTGATCTGGAAGTCCGAAATCACGTAGATCCGTTTTTGCGGAATCGGGGACTCCAGCAGAATGTTTTCGGCGGTTCGCAGCGCCTGGACAAAATCGGTGGCTTCGCGACTTACAGCGATCCTGTCTGCAATCCGGGAGGACATCGCGCTGAAATCGGCCTCGGCGCTGTCCACGACCTTGCTGGTTTCGCCGAATTGCACGACAGACACCTGGTCTCCGGGCCGGAACGCGGCCAGCAGCTCGTTCGATTTATCCAGGGCAGCCAGCAAATTTCCGTTTGCCCCCATGCTGTAGGAATTGTCGATGAGAATAGCCGCTGCGGTCGGTTGATCTCCCCGCCAGAAGGCCGCGGTTTCCTGGTGCTCGATAAAGGGCCGGGCAAAGGCCAGCGCCAGCACCGCCAGCGCCACGATTCGCAGCAGCAGGAGCAGCCACTGTTTCAGCGTCTGCGACTTGAGCTTCTTGTTGGGATCGGGTGGCAGGAAGCGCATGGCGGCAAACTGCAGTTTGACGGCGCGGTTGCGCTTGAGCAGATGAACGATCACCGGGATCGCTGCCGCGGCGAGCGCCCAAAGGAAAAGCTGATTCAGGAAGGTGAGCCCAGCCATAGTCTATCCTTTGCCCGCGCGGTGGGTCAAATAGCTGAAGAGTGCGAAGTCCAGCGGCTGCGAGGTGTTCAGCACATGGTAGTCCGCGTGCAGTTGGCCGCACCCTTTCTTGAAG
>CAZTNL010000403.1:0-3618 GCA_964614885.1 uncultured Calditrichaceae bacterium
TTCGCCCAGGTTGCCAAAGGTCATGATCGATGCCAGCAAAATGGCCAGGGGAAGCCCACCGTGTTGCAGGCTGTCCCGGTAATGGTTGAGATAGTGGTGGTAGTTGGTCGGGTAAACGAAATAGTAATCTTCCTTAGCGAAAAGATAGTTCGAATTGATACCGCCCGATGGAAGTTTGTAATCTGCCGGATTCTTGACAATGATGGCATGCTTCGGATCGACCTTGAGGCTCTTACCGAATTTGTAGCGCAGGCTTGTGGATGTTTCCCTGTCGCCGATCACCTTCGCTCCGCGCATGCCGCGAACGCTGCCGTGGTCGGTTGTAATCACGACCACGCTGTCACGCTGTGCGAATTCCTTCAACATCTGGAAGACATAGGAATGCTCGAACCACGATTTGGTCAGCGACCTGTAGGCGGCCTCGTCAGGTGTCATTTCACGCAGAACCTCGGAATCGCTGCGGCTGTGCGCGAGCATATCGACAAAATTCACGACGATGGCAGTCAGCGGGGCGTCGGATAGCGAGGCAGCCTGCTTAACCGTGGCCTTTGCCTCCTTGACGTCTATGATTTTGATGTATTTTGTACCCTGGCTCAACTCGATTCCGAGATCGGCGAGGTTGTAATCCAGAAACTGATGCTCGTGCCGGTTCAGGCTGCGCTCATTCGCATCGTTTTGCTTCCAAAGTTCCGGATACTTCTTCTCCATTTCGCCGGGAAACATGCCTGCGAAAATAGCATTGCGCGAAAAAGGGGTTGCCGTGGGCAGAATCGAGCAGTAGCACGATTTTTTCACGCGAAAAAGTGAGTACAGCAATGGTTCAATTGTAGCCATCTGGTCAAGTCGGAGGTTGTCCAGGACCAGGAAGATGACGTTTCGTTTTTCACGCAGGTGCGGGGCCACGAACTTTCGCACGAGGTCGACCGACAGATCGGGTCTCTCCTCGTCGTCGCTGAGCCATGTGCGGTAATTCTCCTCAATGAAGCGGCCGAACTTCTGGTTGCACTCGCGGATCTGCTCGCTGAGCATCTGCTTAAGACCCAGACCTGCATGCTGGTCGGTTTCCACCTCCCATTCGACGAGTCGGGAGTAGATATCAACCCAGTCGCTCCACCTGAGATTCATGGAAAGTGACTGCGAAATCTCATTGAATCCGGAAATGTAGTCGCGGGAGATATGCTCCCCGGTTATCTTCTTCGTTTCCAGGATTTTCTTGCAGGTCAGCAGAATCTGGCTGGGGTTGACGGGCTTGGTCAGATAGTCGGATATCTTGCTGCCGATCGCATCTTCCATCAACGTTTCTTCTTCGCTCTTGGTGACCATCACGACCGGCACCGAAGGATAGAGATCCTTGATCTCGGCGAGAGCCGTGAGCCCATCCTTACCATGCATCATCTCGTCGAGCAACACCAAATCGAAATCTTCCTGTCCCATCAAGGCGATGGCGTCGTCCGCGTTGGTGACTGGCGTCATCTGATAGCCACGTTCTTCTAAGAACATGATGTGAGGGCGCAGGAGGTCAATTTCATCGTCGACCCAGAGGATTCTACCTTTGTTCATGTGCGATCACCCGTCAAATAATGAATTTTTAACATAGCAAATTTTCAGGCATTTGTCAAACAAAATAGGAGAGTGAAAAAATCATGCACGGCGATGGCCTGACGAGACAACAAGCAGGGGTCTGACACCCATTATGCTGCAGAGGAGTGCCGGTCCGGACGGCTCCGGTATGCGAGTAATCGGGCTTGGGATATTGCCAAAACGACCGGCGGCGCAATGGCCTGGCAGCTCCGGCCGCCGGGCCCCGGACGAAGCGAAAAACCTCAGTTTTCGGCGCGGTAAAGCGTTATCCCCCAACTGTTCGGGTCATCCGGAGGCGTCTGATTCCAGTCGTCGAAAGAGTGTGAATCGTCGGTTTCGAAATAGACGACGTAGTCGCCGTGGTCCAACCTTATCCTGCCATCAAACAGGCGGTTCTTGCGCGCGCCGCCAGCGGCCCGGGTCTCGCCGTATGTCATCTCCCAGACTTTGATCCCGGAATCAGCATCTTCAATCCAGCCGTAGTCGTACATTTCACCGTGGCTGCCCTCCCCAATGGCATAGATGTGAATTTCAGTGCGACGATCCAGAGAGAAACGCTCCCGTTCCCGTTCGTCGCTGTGCACCCGCACAACTCTTGCGAGCACACGCTCATCCTTGCCCTGGTCGTAGTCGACGACGTCGCCCGGCCGGTAATCCGGGTCCGCTACCGACAGGGTGACGCCCCACGCCTCGGGATCGTAGGGTGGCGCGGTATTCCAATCCCAGTACGAGTGGCTGTCGTCGGTCACGCTGTAAAGCACGTAGTTCCCTTTTTCCAACCGGACCTGGCCATCAAAAAGACGATTCTTGCCGCCACCACCCGCCGGTTCGGTGTTGTCATAGCTCATTTCCCACACTTTCTTGTGGTTCCTGAGATCCACGATCCACGCGTAATCGAACATCTCGCCCGGCTTGCCTTCTCCTATCGCATAGACGCGAAAGTCGAGGCCTTTTTTGCAGGTAAATGCCTTCGAACGACACTCGTCATTGCGCAAGCGTGTGAAATCAACGATAACGTTCTTTGGTTTGGTTTTCTCATAGTCGATCTTGTTAACGAAACGACGCTGCCCGCTATCGGCCAGGCGCAGCGACATGCCCCACAGAAAAGGATCGTTTGGCGGCGCCGCGTTCCAGCTCCCGGTAGCGTGCGAATCGTCCGTAACGAAGACGGCCACGTATTTCCCCGCCGGCAACCGGATAGCCATTTTGACCAGGCGGTTTTTCTTTGCCCCGCCGGCAGGCATCGAATCATCGTAGCGAAAGACCCAAACCCGCTTGCGCGTGTCCAAATCCATGATCCAACCATAGTCAAACGCGCCGTCCGGACGCGCCTCACCGATCGCATATATTTCGACATCCAGGGCCCTGGTCAGCTCGAACGCCACACGTTCGTTCGAGTCATCGCGCAAGGCGGTCATGGAAACAAAGGTGTCCTTCAGGAACTCGCTGCGCAGGTCGGCGACCGCATCAGAATCGAGCGCGCGGCCCTCGCCCGTCACCGTTATCTTGAAACGCTGCCACTCCCGTTTGTAGGCCCGCTGCAATTCGTCCTCGGAATCGCGGTTAGAAAAAACGCCGAACAGGTCGTCGAAAAAATTGTTCCAGCTCCGCCAGTCCTTGTTGTAAGCGAAGGGGTAAGACGAATAGTAGACTTCATAGTCTCCGGAGGGAAGGACGATCTTATCCTCGAACGTCACCGTATGCCGGCTCTTGTGGGTTTCTTCAGCATCTTCCAGCCGCCAGACTGCCTCGCGGGTGCGGGCATCCAGAATCCAGGCGTCCGTGAACATCATCTTTCTCTTGTGGCTGCGCCGGAAGCCTATCGCTTCAATCGCCACTTTCTGCTCCGTATCCAGGCTAAAACCGGCCACCTTGATCTGGTGTGGCCTGATATCCTCGATGTCGGTCAAGAGCTTGTCACCGGCACCCGCAGGGCCGGCGGCACCGAGTGCGCTCAAAAGAAAAACGGTTAGGATAGCTTTCATCAAATCGACCCGGACTCTGTTCATAGAAGATATCGTAGCTACTACCATTACG
>CAZTNL010000404.1:0-3616 GCA_964614885.1 uncultured Calditrichaceae bacterium
CATGACGTTCTCGAAATCAGGATTCGAGACCGTGCTGATCAACTGGCTCCAGGTCGCGCCACCGTCGGTGGTTTTCCAGATGCCACTGCCGTCGATCTGGTCGACGTTGCCGAAACCCTCGCCCGTACCCACGTAAATCGTATTCGTCGCGCTCGGGCTCCAGGCGAGTGTGCTGGTGGCAAGATTGGGCAAATCCGCGGTCAGGTGTGTCCAGGTCTGGCCGGCGTCAGTGGTTTTCCAAACGCCGCCGCCCACGGAGCCGACGATCCAGGTATTGAGGGTCGCGTCGTTGGGGTCGACGAGAATAGCGCGCGTCCGGCCGGCCACATTGCCGGGGCCACGCTCGGTCCAGGGCAGCAAACTCCCTGCTTTGAGCAATCCCAACTCACGGGTAGAGCTGACATGCCGTGCTTTGAGCAGTTCATTGAATTGGTAGTTCTGGGGATAGTCCGGGCCGGCCGCGCCAAAGCGCGTACGGATACCGTTTTCCCATTCGGCGAACATGTTTGGGCTATCGAACCCAGGCTCGCCCTCTCTGTCCTTCTGCGTGGCTGAAGAAGGACTCTGCGTGCTGACGATTTGCACAGCGCCGCCGTTGTCGGCAGTCTGCACGGACGGCAGATCATCCCAGGCCCTGGGCGTCAGTGCCGCGTCGTGTTGCTGAATAAACAGCCCGGCCGACACCACGACAGCAAAAAGCAGCGCAAAAAGTAACGACAACTTTTTCCTCATATTCTCCTCCTTGGAGGTCTAAAGGTACTTAGTAACGGATCATGAAAACTGAGATGGGATGAATGAGGTGCGCCTCCTTTCTGCTTGATTCAGCCTGCCGCCCGGCGAGACGCGTGTCGCGCCGGCGAGCCGGCATGTCTGTTTGTAGCCTTTCCTCTTTCCTGCCTGGTCGCTGCCCTCTCCTGAACAGCCCGGCGGACGCCCGGCTACGGGGGACTGGCCGCCTACCTTGCGAGGCCGCCGCGCCGGGTCTTTGTCTGCGTTACGAGGTTGTAGGTGTAGCCTCTCGTCTGCACACCTTCGTCGACATCCCCGCGCACGATTCCAGGGACAAAGACCACTTCTATTTTATTCGGCCCCGCCCATTTAATATGAGCGTTACCCGGCGCATCCTCGAAAACGATTTTATCTGCCTTGAGATCGTAGACGAAAAAATGCAGGGCCAGAATGGTACGAACGGGGCTTTTCATCGTGTTTCGCATGCAGATGACGCGGCTGCGGTCGGCGTTGAAGAGATAGTCCGCCTCGTCGCCGAGTTTCTGCAGCGCTATGGTTTTGTACTTTTGTGACATGGATTTACCGGCAGCGGACTTGTGAGGTGAAGGCGTGGTGGCACAGCCAAAGGCCAGGAGACAGATCCCAACTATGTGGGGAAAACGGAAAAGAACGGGTTGCGTCATCATCTTTCTTTCGCGGTCTCTTGAAGCTCAAAGGGGCGGCGTGCGTTGAAGCTTCAGAATGTGATATTTTAGAAAATACCAGACTGGACGGCTTAAGGAAAATAGAGTAATGCCAATACAAAAACAACAAATAATTTCGGGAAAAACAGAAAAATCACGTGTCTCACTGGCAGCTTGACTTTAACGCTTGAATTTCGTACCATTTGCCACTTATTTTTACTCATCCCACGTACCTAGTGTCTACTACACACTTGATATCTGGTGACAGGGACAGCCGTGTCGATACAAGCAGAAGGTGTGCATCTTCCAAGATGCCGGCGGCTTGCTTCGCGCGGACGTCCATAGCAATTTGAAAAAGGAGATTGAAGCTACACGATGACTGACGTGAAAAACAACAAGACAAAAGTGCAACCCCCTTACGGCGGAGAACTGGTTGACCTGCTCGTGACCGGCGACGAGGCACGCTACCTTAAGGCCTATTCATCGAAACTGAACTCCGTGCAATTGAGCGAGCGGGTTCTCAACGACCTCGAACTCCTGGCAATCGGCGCGTTTTCGCCGCTGAATACTTTCATGGGCAAGGCCGACTACGAACGCGTTGTCCGGGAGATGCGGCTGGCAGACGGTCACCTCTTCCCGATTCCGGTCACCCTGCCGGTCGATGAGACAGCAGGCGTGCAACTCGACCAGGACATCGCCCTGCGCAACGCCAAAAACGAATTGCTCGGCGTGCTGACGGTCGAAGAGATCTACGAATGGAAGCCGGAGGAACTCGCAGAAAACGTCTTCGGTAGTCGTGACCTCCGCCACCCGCTGGTCGCAGAAATGCACCGCTGGGGCAAATTCAACATCTCCGGCAGGCTGCGCATTCTGCAAACACCGCGCTACTACGATTTCAGGGAGCTGCGGCTCACGCCGAAACAAACCCGCGAGCGGCTGCAGGAGTACGGTTATCAGAACGTCGTCGCTTTCCAGACACGCAATCCGCTGCACAAAGTGCACGAAGAGCTGACCAAGCGTGCGACCAAAGAAGTGGACGGCGTCCTCTTGCTGCACCCGGTGGTCGGTCTGACCAAACCGGGTGATGTCGACCACTACACGCGAGTGCGCTCTTACAAAGCTCTTGCCGAGCGCTACTACGATCCGGACCGCATTCTGCTGGCGCTCCTGCCGCTGGCCATGCGCATGGCCGGCCCGCGCGAGGCGCTGTGGCACGCGCTCATCCGCCGTAATTATGGCGCCAACCACCTCATCGTCGGCCGCGACCACGCGAGCCCCGGGGTTGACTCGACCGGCAAGCCGTTTTACGGCCCGTACGACGCTCAGGAACTCGTGGAAAAACACAGCGAAGAGTTGAACATGAAAATGGTCCCTTTTCGCGAACTCGTCTACCTGCCAGAAGAGGATCGTTACGAAGAAGTGTCGAAAATCAAGGAAGGCGCAAAGACTGCGAGAATTTCCGGAACCCAGGTGCGCGAAGAGTATCTGAGCAAAGGGAAAACTCTGCCGGACTGGTTCACCAGGCCCGAAGTCGCAGAAATCCTGACGGAATCCTACCCTGCACGGCACAAGCAGGGCGTCTGTATCTGGTTCACCGGACTCAGTGGCTCAGGCAAATCGACGACCTCAGAGGTGCTCACCTCGATGCTTCTGGAAAAAGGCCGGCAGGTCACTGTACTCGACGGCGATGTCGTTCGCACCAACCTTTCCAAGGGCCTCGGTTTCAGCAAGGAAGACCGGGACATCAATATCCGGCGCATCGGCTTTGTCGCGACTGAGCTGGTTCGCCACGGCGGCGTGGTCATTTGCGCTGCGGTCAGCCCATATCGGGCCACACGCAACGACGTGCGCAACATGGTCGGCAAGGACAACTTCATCGAAGTGTTCGTCGACACGCCGCTGGCCGTTTGCGAGGAGCGCGACGTCAAGGGCATGTACGCCAAGGCGCGCCGCGGTGAGATCAAAGACTTCACCGGCATCGACGACCCGTATGAGGCGCCGCTGCACGCGGAGGTCACGCTCAATACCGTGGACAACACGCCGGAGAAAAACGCGGTCGCCATTCTGAACGAGCTCATCGCAAGAGGCTTTGTTCGCGGTGAGAAAGTGGCGGTTGAAAAAGAAGCGGTTGCCGCATAAGTAGTCATTCAAGGTTCTATGTTGATCTGTGTGGGTACTCGAAATCGAGCTTACCGGCAATGAAG
>CAZTNL010000405.1:0-3613 GCA_964614885.1 uncultured Calditrichaceae bacterium
ATAAAAGTCGATGTGGCGAAGGCCGCGGATGCGCAGGGCATGATCGAGCACGCGGAGCACACCTTCGGCCAACTCAACGTGCTTTTCAACAACGCCGGCATCTTTCCGGACGCCGACGGTTCGGTGCTGGAAACCGAGGAGTCGGTGTGGGATCTGGTCATGAACGTGAATCTGAAAGGCGTTTTTTTCGGGTGCAAATACGGCCTGCCGGCGCTGCTTCGGGCCGGCGGCGGCTCGATTGTGAACACGGCTTCTTTCGTCGCGCTGATGGGCGCGGCCACGCCGCAAATCGCTTATACGGCCAGCAAAGGCGGCGTGCTGGCGATGACCCGGGAAATCGCGGTGGAGTTTGCCCGCAAGAACATCCGCGCCAATGCCCTTTGCCCCGGTCCCGTGGACACGCCCTTGCTGCGGGAGCTGCTTTCCGATCCCGAGCGGCGGCAACGTCGCATGATACATATTCCCATGGGGCGCCTGGCGCTGACAACGGACATCGCAAAAGCCGCGCTGTTCCTGGCCAGCGACGAGTCGTCCTACGTCAACGGCGCCACGTTTACCGTGGACGGCGGCATCTCGGGCGCTTACGTCACGCCGGAGTAGACGCCTGGAGTGGGCAGGCCCGCACAGGCTGGCAAATAGCCCTACCGCGGCTGCCCGGGAACGGCGCTGGAAATCAAGCCGCTCTCCGTTGAAAAGGTGGATGAGCTGAACCCCGCGAATATGCCAAGACCATTTTCGATGTTGTTGTACACCTGAACCGGTATCGAAAAGGGATTGTCGTTGGCTTGTCCCTGCGACTCGCTCGATCGCAAATAGGTATAGTATGCCTCGCTCAGGGAAACCAGGACAATGTACATCTTGCGTGTGTTGTAGTAGCGAGAAAGACGTATCTTTATCTCGTGCTCTTTTCCAGAGATAATCGCATCGTCGAAAATGAAGGCGTCGGAACCCTCAATGCCCAGATCCTGGGCTAGCAAGTCATCCGTTTCGAAATAGATCGGGATCAGGACACGGCCACCGAATCGATCTGAGTATTCGGCCAGGGCCTGCAGCAGATAGTAGTTTTTCCGGTCGGGCGGGTCCGAGAATTTCATCCTGGCAATGATGTTCGCAAAATTAGAATCTAACTCAACCGACTGAAACGGCACTCGTTCTGGAATGGCGTCGGTGGCTTGAATCGTTTCATATCCGGGAGCGGAGGCGCTCAGTGTGTAGTTTGCGCCAATCGCTGGTTTCGCATTCGTCAGCGGGCGGTAGGTTCCGTTTCCGGTGTGCAGAAGCCTGGCGACAACATTCTCGTTTTCCCAAATTTCCACCGTTGCGTTGATGACCGGCAAAAACGTCATGTTATCGAGGGCCGGGTTGCTGCGGGACAATTGCACCTGCCAGACGCTGTCCGGATTAAAAACGCAGTTAGCGGTCAGAACCGGCTCGTGCGCCGGGAGATTCACGTTGACCACGGTTTCGCATCCACTGAAAACGACATAGAGAGCGACTAAGGAACCGACTTGTTGCAGCCAGCGGCAATTTTTTTTTCGCGGGACAGGCATGGCCCAATCCTCTTTCAAAAACCGAAACTGTAGCTGATTGCCGGAATGATCGGGAACAGGCTGAGCTGCTTGACAACTTGCTTGCCGTCATCGTCCGTAGAGAAAAAATAATAGAACGGGTTCTGCCGGCTGTACGCATTGTAAACCCCGATCGTCAACGCGCGTTCACGGATGCCCTTTCGTTTCACAAAACGGATCGCCAAATCCAGCCGGTGGTAGGCGCGCATGCGAACGTCATTTCGTTGTGGAATGTAGTCAATATCCCGGCCGTGGAAAAACGTCACGGATGGTGGCGCAGCGGCGGCGTAGGTCGCCACCGGCAAGGATATCGCATTGCCTGTTCCGTAAACCCAGGTTGCGGAAAGCTGTACGCCTCTGCTGAGACGGCGATTCAGAACGAGCGACAGGTCGTGCCGCCGGTCGTAGCGGTAGGGAAACCGCTTGCCTAGGTTTAGACCTTCAAACTGCCGGTCCGTCCAGGAGAGGGTGTAGCCGAACCAGCCGGTCGTGCGACCGCGTTTTTTTTGCAGAAACAATTCCACGCCGTATGAGCGTCCCTCTCCGGTGACTACCTTGTTCTGCCAATCGGTATCGAGACCGAGAAAATCAGCGCCCTGTTTATATTCGATGAGATGGGTCATGGATTTGTAGTACCCCTCGATGCTGAGTTCATACTCGTTGCGCCGCATGGAGCGCGCCAGACCAACGGCAACCTGGCGGCTTTGCTGCGGTTTGATCCGGTCGGTCGCCGGCACCCATAAATCCGTCGGTAAACCGATGCCGGAGTTGGTGAGCAGATGAATGTACTGGCTCATGCTTGCGTAGGACGACTTGATGGCCCACCGGCCAAGCAGCAGGCGCGCGGAAATGCGCGGTTGAATGGAATTGTACAGACGCCCGGCAACCGAGAACAGAGACGCATGCACGCCTGCGTTCACTTTCAACCGCTCGCTGAGTTTGAGATCGTCTTCCAGGTAGAGATTTGCCTCAACGGCGCGTTGCGTCTGTGTCGGCGCGACGAGCGTGTCCAGGGCCGAAGCATCGAATCCAGCTATTCTTACTTGCGCTGCGCCCGGGCTGAAGGTGTGTCGCGTTGCCATGCCGCCAAATTTGAATGAGTGATTCGGGCCCGGAATCCAGTCAAAGTCGAGACGCGCGCCCCAATCCTCAATTCCGGAAAAGTATTTCAGTAAGTATGAATCGGTGGTTTCTCCGCTCCTGACTCTGGATTCGCCAGCGACTTTGACGATGAATTCATACTTGCTATAAAGCAGGGTCGTGTTGCTGAAAAGTTTATTGCTGAACAGCTTGTTCCAGCGCAGCGTCGAAGTAATGTTGCCCCAGCGCAGGTCGCCGTCTTCCCGCGAAGTGCCGCCGTCGAAGGCGGATGAGTTGTTGTGGCCGTAGAATTTGTCGAGTCCGGCATAGAGGCTCAGGTAGACCCGGCTGGCGTCTGAAAACGAATGGTTTACTTTCGCATTCAGGTCGGTGAAATAGTAGCCGCCGTTTTGATCTTCACTGAGAAAAGGTTTGAGCAAAAGGTCGGCATAGGTGCGGCGGGCGGAGACGATGAAAGAAGACTTATTTTTTTGTAGTGGTCCCTCAAGCATGAAACGCGAGGAGACCAGGCCCAGCGAGGCCAGTCCGTTGAACTTCCGGTTGTTGCCTTCTTTCATGCTGATCTCGACTACAGAGGATAAGCGGCCGCCAAAGCGGGCAGGAAATCCTCCTTTTGTAAGCTTCACGTTGTTGATTGCGTCGGAGTTGAAGACAGAGAAGAAACCAAAGAGATGCGACGCGTTGTAGACCGGAGCGCCATCCAGCAGAATGAGATTCTGATCGGGCGCGCCCCCTCGCACGTAGAGCCCGCTGCTGCCTTCGCTGCCCGACTGAACCCCGGGCAGCAGTTGCACCGATTTGATAACGTCCACCTCTCCGAGCAGCGCCGGCATCAGTTTGAGCTGGCGGACCGGGATTTCGATCGCGCTCATTTCAGTTTTTTGCGCGATCGATTCGATATCCTCGGCGACCACCATAACGCTGTCCAGCGCCACCGGCGCCGG
>CAZTNL010000406.1:0-3612 GCA_964614885.1 uncultured Calditrichaceae bacterium
GGGGAGAGCTGACGAACGCGACCGCGGATGCGACGCGCCCTGTGCCGATCGGCCGGAGTATCCCAAACGCCGAAGCCTATGTGCTCGACCGCCTTCTGCGCCCGGTGCCGGTCGGCGTGGCCGGCGAATTGCACATTGGGGGGCCGGAACTTGCGCGTGGTTACCTGGCACGCCCTGAGCTTACCGCGGAGAAGTTCGTGCCAAATCCGTTTGGTCCGGAGGCCGGCGGCAGGCTGTATCGCACAGGCGATCTCGTTCGCTATCGGAATGACGGCAACCTGGAGTTTCTCGGACGTGTGGACGATCAGGTAAAGGTCCGGGGGTATCGGATTGAACCGGGCGAGATAGAAGCAGCTCTCAGACGGCATCCAGCCGTTTCCGCTGCGGCGCTCATTGTCGAAGCCGGAGCCCGCCTCGTGGCCTACGTGGTTCCGCGCCCGGACGCAGAGGTCGAGGCAGTAGAGCTGAGGGAGTTTCTCCGAACGCAACTGCCGGCTTTTATGCTACCTCAGGCGTTTGTTCTGCTGCAGGCTCTGCCGCTCACTCCGAGCGGCAAGTTGGACCGTCGAAAACTGCCTAAGCCGGGCGAGGTTCGTGCAGCCGGTGCCGACGGCTTTGTCGCGCCGCGGACGCCGGTTGAAAAAGAGATTGCTGCCGTCTGGAGTGAGCTGCTGAAGCATGAACAAATCGGTGTACACGACAACTTTTTCGAGTTGGGGGGACATTCTCTTCTGGCAATCCAGCTTCTGTCGCGATTGCGGAGCGCCTTCGATGTTGAAATTCCGCTCAGAAGACTGTTTGAGTCGCCGACTGTGGAAGGGCTCTCCATCACCATCGGCGAGAGCCAGATAGAAAAAACAGACGAAGAACTCATGGCGCAAATGCTGAGCGAGATGGAAGGACTGTCTGACGACGAGGCGCAGAGCCTTGTCCGGGATGACCAGTAGGCTGATGCAGAGATGACCCTAAAATCGACAGACTATTCGGCTCGGTTCGCGCGACTTTCCCCGGAAAAGCGCGCATTACTTATGCGGAAGCTACAGCAGAAGTCTGGTAACGGGACGCCTGTGGGGAGCATTCCTCGGCGCGACCGCCAGGAAGACCTGCCATTGTCGTTCTCGCAGGAAAGACTTTGGTTTCTGGAACAAATGGAACCGGGCAGCCCTGCCTACAACATGCCGCTCGCCTTATGCCTTACCGGACCGCTGAAACCGGTACTTGGCAGGGTGTTCGACGAAATCCAGAGACGTCACGAAATTCTGCGGACAACATTCACGCGCGTCAACGCAAAGCCTGTGCAGAGAGTTTCCGATGAACCGCTCGGCGCGTTGGAATTTGCAGACCTCGGGAATATCGCCGAAAAAGATCGCCGGGGTGAAGCAGAGCGTCTGGCAAGCATGGAGGCGCACACGCCATTCGATTTGTGCAATGGTCCGTTGTTTCGTGCCAGGCTTCTTCGGTTGCGGGAAGACGAGCATGTTCTTTTGTTGACCATGCACCACATCATCTCTGACGGATGGTCGATGGATGTGTTTATTCGGGAGCTGGCAGAACTCTATCGCGCATTCGCCAGCGACACTTCGCCGGCGTTGGCAGAGCTCCCGATTCAATACGCCGATTTTGCCGTGTGGCAGCGTTCGTGGTTGCAGGGCGACATCCTCGGGAAACAGCTCAGCTTCTGGAAGCAGCACCTCGCCAAGGCGCCGCCGGTTATCGAACTGCCTACCGACCGTCCGCGGCCCGCTGTTCAGACGTTTCGGGGCGCCTATCACACTTTGGCTATGGATTCCACGCTGACCAGCGCTTTGCGTCAGCGGAGCAGAGAGTGGGGCGGTACGCTTTTTATGATTCTGCTGGCCACGTTTAAGACCCTGCTCCACCGTTACACCGGCGACGAGACCGTCGGTGTGGGTACGCCGAGCGCTAACCGCAACCGGGCCGAAATCGAGGATCTGATCGGCGTGTTCGTGAACACCCTGGTTTTGTGTACCGATTTTGCCGGTGACCCCTCATTTTATGAATTGTTCGGGCGTGTTCGCATGACGGCGCTTGGGGCCAATGAACACCAGGATTTGCCATTTGAAAAGCTGGTCGAGGAGCTGCACCCGGAACGCAACCTCAGCCACACGCCTCTTTTTCAAGTGATGTTTATTCTACAGACACCTGCCGAGTCTCTGGAGCTTGAGGGACTGGCCATAAACCACATGGATGTGCACAGCGGTACGGCCAAGTTCGATATCACTCTCGGGCTGGTCGATTCGCCCGACGGCGTGTTTGGCGCGTTCGAGTACAACACGGATTTGTTCGACGCTGCGACGATTGAGCGCATGGCCGCGCACTATCAGAGACTTTTACGCGCGGTCCTGGAGCGCCCGGAGTTGCCGGTGTCGGCTTTGCCGATGCTGAGCGATGCCGAGAAGCGGGAGCTGCTCCTCCGTTGGAATGACACCGATGCAAAATATGAAGCGGGCGTCTGTTTCCACCAGTTGTTCGAGGCCCAGGCGCAGCGCACGCCCGACGCTATTGCGGTCAGATTTGGCGGTCAGGAGCTGAGCTACGCCGAGCTGAACGCACGCTCCAACCGGTTGGCGGCGCGCCTTCGTAAGATGGGTGTCGCTGCCGAAACCCTGGTGGGCGTCAGCCTGGAAAGATCGCCGGAGCTGCTCGTCTCGCTTCTCGCGGTCATGAAAGCCGGGGGCGCTTATGTCCCGTTGGACCCGACCTACCCGACACAACGCCTGCGTTACATGCTTGAAGACTCCAGGGTGCGGGTCTTGCTGAGCGAAAGAAGCGTTCTGGAGCGATTGCCGGCAACAAGTGCTGACGTTCTCTGCGTGGACGATGATGCGGAGCAGTTGATGCAGGAATCTGCCGCAGACCAGGATTGTTGGGTCTGCCCGGATAGCCTGGCCTATGTGATTTACACCTCGGGCTCGACGGGCAAACCCAAAGGGGTTGCGATCCGGCACGGAAGCCTGGTCAATTTCTTGCAGTCCATGGCCCGGTGCCCGGGCATTTCCTCTGAGGATGTGCTCGCGGCGGTGACAACGCCTTCTTTCGACATTGCAGGTTTGGAACTGTACCTGCCTTTGCTGGGGGGAGCCACGGTTTTTATGGTAGACACCGACACCGCAGCAGACGGCAGGGCCCTGGCAGTCGCGCTCGAACAGCAAAAAGCGACCATGATGCAGGCGACGCCGGCAACCTGGCGGATGCTTCTGGACAGCGGGTGGCAGGGCAAAGCCGACATGAGAATGCTTTGCGGCGGCGAAGCACTGCCCCGCGATTTGGCAGACGAGCTTATTGATTTGGGAGCCGGTCTCTGGAATCTGTATGGGCCAACGGAAACAACGGTCTGGTCGTCTGTGCAGCAGGTTGGGACCGGGACATCCGATCCTTCGGTGGGGCGACCCATATCGAACACCAAAATGTATATCCTGGATAAGTCATTGCGGCCGGTTCCCGCTGGAGTATACGGCGAGCTCTACATAGGTGGCGCCGGCCTCGCGCGCGGATACCTGAACTCGCCCGATCTGACTGCCCGGAGATTCCTTTGTGATCCCTTCTCGGGCGAGAAGGGTGCGCGAATGTACCGTACCGGCGACCGGGCTC
>CAZTNL010000407.1:0-3603 GCA_964614885.1 uncultured Calditrichaceae bacterium
ATTTCTCAGTGCCCTCTGTGGCTCTGTGGCAAAATTCATGAATTAAGCAGGTTAGCCAGCATAATTCCTATGGCGGCAAAGGCCGCAAAGTCCTTAGCCACGGATAAACGCGGATGGGCACGGATGAAAAACAAAAGCACCTTGGTAAGGCGGGGTCTTTGCTTTTTTCTTCGCGTCCTTCGCGCGCTTCGCGGTTTTTGAATTTTTCCGGCTAAACAATCTTTTGCAAAAAATGCAAAAGATGAGCGACAGTACTTGAAAATCTCACCGCAAAGTTACTCCTCGACATTTTACCTGACTGTAGGAAGACACTTTGCGACGGGCTCGAAGCCCACAACGCGAGCCTTCTCTTTCAGTCAGTTTAAGATTCTTAATCGATGGATCCAAAGAACAAAAATGGTGGTGACCTTCGGTCACTTTTAACATACAAGACGCTAAGTCGCAAAGAAAACAGGTTCAAATCACCGGTAGTCAATGGAAATTGGACAATGAATGTGAAGCGCAAAACATATTTTTATTGTAATTCAAATCTATGTTTCTTTAAGTTTTGCGTCTCATGTAAAATCTTTGTTTTTTCTTCGATCTCTTCGTGCGCTTCGTGGTTCATGGTCCCTACCTCAAAAACAGCATCTTCCTTTCGCTGACAAACGCGCCCGCGCTCAGACGGTAGACGTAGATGCCGCTCGCTACGGGCAAACCGCGATCTGTTTTGCCGGACCACGAGATCCGATGCCGGCCGGTCCGTTGTTTGCCATCTGCGAGCGTGTTTACTTTTTGCCCAAGCGTGTTGAAGATTTCGAGCTTGACGGACTGGCTTTCCGCGCCCGCGGGCAGCTCGTATTCGATGGTCGTGCTCGGATTGAAGGGGTTGGGGTAGTTTTGGTGGAGCGCGTAGCGTTCGGGCACGACCGTTTGCGCTTCGGTTACCGCGGTTGGAAAATCGAAGTACTGCAGGGCGCGCGCCATCAAATCCGCCCGGTCGGCGCTGTTGACGATGGTTTCGAAGGTAAATCCCAAATAGATGAGCTGGGCCGGTTGCGCGCCGCCGCTGTAGAAGCCGGTGAACGAGATTGCCGCAATCCGGAGGTTGTCGTAGCTCAGCGCCACCTGGCTGCCGCCTCTCGGAACGATGTAATCGGGAAAATCTTCGATGTAAAGCTCGCTCGACTGGACCGTTCCGTAAACAAAATCAAGTCCATCGAAGACCGTGCCGCCCGAGCCGAGCACGCGGTTTGAGCCGGAAAGATCGCCGACGTAGGTGGCCTTCAGCAGGTCGTGGTAGCGCCCGAGCTCCGTGGCCGTCGTGGCGTCGAAGTCGTAGCCGATTTCCGAGCCGCTGATGAATAGTTTGCCGCCGGCCTTCATGTAGTCCAGCAAGCGGAACTGGTCGGCGGCGGCCAGCGATTCGTCGGCGCGGCTGTCGTCGCCGCAGAAGTAAACGACGAGGTCGTAGTCCGCGAGCCGAATCTCGCCGTTCTGCACGGCCGTCTCCGCGCAGGAATCGAAGCCCTGGTTGTTGGCGTCCAGCGCCTCGCCGTGCGTTCGGACAAACGGGTGGTAGGGAAGCCGCCAGCTTGCGAGACGATCAAAGTTGTCGACGACCAGGATTTTGCGGCTGCCTTTCAAACCGACTCCATAGATGTCCGTCTGCGCGCTCAGCAGCGGCTCCGGCGCCTGGCCCTCGACTTCCACGGTGTTTGTGTCGACGCTGACAAGCTGGAAGTAAAGCGTGGTGCCGCTGCCCGTGTAGTTCAGTTGGTAGCTGTCCGTATTCGGCCCGAGCGTTTGTTCGTCCACCAGCGGCGCGCCCCAGGAACGACCGTCTTCGCTCATGAAAAGCCGGTATCCGGCAATGTCGCCTTCCAGGCTCGGGTACCAGGCGACTTCTATCTTTTTTGTGGACTTGTCCAGAACCCGGACCCACTTCAGAACCGGCGCGTGCGGCGGGTCGAGCGGATCGACTTTCTCCAGGCGCAGCGCATCGAGAACCAGGCGCGTTTGCAAACCCTGGAGGCCGCTGAGTTCGATGTAGGCGCTGGTGTCGCCGGCGCCGCGGAACTGTACGGGCGTCGGACTCAGGCTGCCCCATTTTCTGAAATTCGGAGTGTTGTACTCGATGAAAATGGGATGAGCGCCGGTCGGGGTGACGAAACGGTAGCGCGCGCTCTCTCCCAGAAATTTTGTATTCGAAGCCAGGAGTACCTTGTAGTCGCCGGTTTCCTGCACTGCCGGAAAAACGCGGACGCGGTGGCTGCCGTCGTTGTCCTGCGCAATCAGGCGCTGGCCATTCGTCAGTTTGGTAAGCGAAACATCGCCGGGGTCGGTCTGCCACTGCCCCTGAATGTCTAAATTCGCGTTGCGCATCGTCGCGGCGGTCTCGACCTCAGCGTGCAGCGCTTCGACTTCGGTGGTGAACTTGTACGAGTAGCGCAGAATATTAGGGGGCTGCGCCAGATCGTTGGTCTCGACCTCTACCACGACCGTTTGCGCGCTGGCGAACGCCTGGGGCGGCTGGTAGGTAATCGTGATTTCGGATGGCCCGCCGCTGAGACTGGGGAGCACGACTTGATTGTTTATGCGCACGACAACCGAATTGATGTCTACGCCCTCCTCGTCGTCGCGGATGGAAAATTGGATTCCGGTCGTGGCCGGAATCTCGCGTGTAAAAGGCTGTGGCCGCGGCAGCGCCACGTACGGGCTGCCAAAGCCGAGCTGCTTGCGAACGTTGTTGCGCATTTCCGGCAGTTTGGGATAGAAGTTGGAACCGGGGCAGGCGGTGGCTTTGTAGTCGCGGTGTCCGAAGAGCGAATCCGGGTTGACGCCAAACTCGAAGGAGAGCCAGCTCCACATCCGATCGAGACTGTCGATGGCTTTCTGGGTTGGCTGCTCGCCGGGGATCTCGAAATTTCCCATGTAAGAAATGCCGATGTTGCCGGTGTTGTTGCCGCCGGTGTGGGTGCCGCGAAATTGCGGCGGTACGCCTTCGTAAACCCGGCCGGAGTCATCGACGGTAAAGTGGTAACCAATGTCCTGCCAGCCGCGGCCGTTTTGGTGAAAATCCTGAATGAACTTTTGTTCGGCAATCCCATCCGCGAGCGTCGAAACGCGGCGGCCGGCGGTGTGGTGCTGGGCAAAGCGGTAGGGGTCGTGCGGCACGTACACGCCAATCGGTGGTTTGGCGCCCCACTGCGCCCGCGAAACCACCGCCGGCTTGGGAATGGTGTCGGCCAGTGAGAAGCGCAAGCGGTCTTCTTTGTTCTCGCGCGGTGGCGCCTCGCCGCCGCCGGATCCTGCCTTGATATCGATGCCCTCCACCGCGTAAATCTCGATTTGCGCCGGCAGGCTGGCCCCGCGATTGAGCAACCGGTACCGTATTTGACGCGTCGACGTGCCTTCGGGCAAATCGAGTCGCGCCCAGAACCGCCCGTTTGGAAATCGCTTTACGTAAACCTCCCGCCAGTCGCCCCATGTCCCGGACTCCGAACGCGTCCGCGCCTGCAGCGCGAAATTGGAATCGGCGATCGTGCCGTTAAAAAGCACCCGGTTGAACGGCGCCGGGCTTTTCTCGCTGATGGCGGATTCGTAAGCCACGGAGTCGCTTGC
>CAZTNL010000408.1:0-3594 GCA_964614885.1 uncultured Calditrichaceae bacterium
CTACGGGGTTCCGGTTTCCTCGTCTTGTCAATTGAAATTGCCCCCTAAATTGTTGACAGCTAAAGGACCTCTCTTGACAGGATAACAGGATGGACGGGATGTCTTTGAAATAGATTCAGAATTAGCCGGAAACAGAAAAGCCATCCGCGTAAATCAGCGTTCATCCGTGGCCCCGGTCTTGGCCTTCGGCACTGCCTTTGCGGGCTGGAGGTCAGGAAGTCCTTGCCTCAGAACTCCGCTGTGACGCCGACGATGAAGTTGCGGTTTTCTTCGAGGAAGCGGTCGCGCAGGGTGTAGGCGTAGTTGAAGACGTTATTAACCCCGGCCAGAAAAGTAACTTTGTTCCAGTAGTAGAACAGCCGGGTATCCATCACTTTTTGCGCGACGAACTGGTGCCCTTCCTCCTGCGGCGGCAGGAGGTAGCGCTCCTGTCTGCTGCCATATTTGTAGTCTGCCTGCAGCTCGAACTGGCCGAGGTGCAGCGATGAACCGATGAAGGCGATGTACTTCTGCCGGTGCGTCAACAATTCGCCGGTGTCTTTGTTGTGCGGATTCAGGTAGGTAAAATTGACGCGCAAGCCGAGACGATTTTGCCACCAGCGACCGTTGGAGACAAACTCGATGCCGGGAATCGCGACGCTGCGGGTGTTCTTGAAGGTTGCCGTGGCGCCGCTGGCGGCCGGTTCGATCAGCCCCCGGACATCGGTGTAGAATCCGTTCAGCTCGAAAAACCAGGAACGCGTCAGTTTTTGTTTCATGCCGATTTCGTAGGACCACGATTTTTCCGACCCGAGCTTGTCGTTGGCGACGAAGGTGATGTTGGTAATCTCCTGATTGTCGAAGAAAAGCTGGAAGATCACCGGGAACTTAAAGCCATTGGAAATGCTGCCCTTGAGCGTGGTGTTTTCGAACGGGTGAAAGTTGAGGCCGATTTTCGGGCTGAAATGCTCAAAGACGCGCGACTGGTTGAGCCGCAATGTGGTATCAGAGGCGGCGGGAATTCGATAGCGGTCATATCTGCCGCCGCTGGTCAGGGTGAGACCGGGCAGGAATTGCCACTCCGCCTGCAGATAAGGCGCCACGAGATAACCATCGCGCTGGCCGTAAGTGTCGGACTTGGTTTTGTCCAGCTTGAAATCCGTGCCCCACACCAGCGAGAGCGAATTCCACGGCAGGTAGGTGCCCTGAATGGCGCCTCCGAGTCCCAGCGCGGGCGAGAAATCGACATCCTGAAGCTGCACGCCGATGAGAAACCGGTTGAGGTACGCGCGGAACTCGATAGCCGCTTTCGACGACAGCGGCCGGTGGTACTTGCTGAAAATCGTGAAGCCGTTGCGCGTTTGGTGCTTGTCTTTTTCGTTGCCGCCCACACGCGTGGCGTCGCGCTGACGATCCCAGGTGACAAACACGTCGGAGTCGTCATACATGTAGTTGCCAAACAGCGTCAGGGAGGAGTTGTCGCGGAAGCGGTAGTTCATTCTGCCGGAGATGTTGTAGCGATCGAAGGCGCCCTGCTCTGTGTAGCCGGTCGAGGAACTGCGGCCGCCGGAGATGCGCAGTCCCAGGTTGCCAACCTGCTGGCTGTGGGTAAAATCCTGGCGGTCGAAATGCATGACTTTACTGGTCCAGTCCCAGCCGGGTTGCTGAAATTCATCGTAGACGCCGGCCATGGCCCGGACATAGGTCCGGCTTTTGGGATTGGGCGCCCGGGTGATGAAATTGACCACGCCGCCCATCGCCGAAGAGCCATAGATAGCCGAGCCGGCGCCGCGCACGATCTCCGCTCTTTCGATGTCTGCCGGTGACACCATGAACCAGTTGACGCTGCCCATGTCGCTGGTCATCAGCGGCACGCCGTCCATCATCACCAGCACGCGGCCGCCGATGCCGAAGGTCCAGCCGTCTGAGCCGCGAATGTTGACATTTTCCTGTAGAATTTGCACACCCGCGGCCGTTTCCAGCGCGTCCTCGATGCGCACCGGGCTGCGCTTGAGAATATCCTTCGCTGTCAGCACTTCCACCGACGCCGAGGTGTTTGCCGCATCCTGCTCCCACTTGCTGACCGAAACAATCACCGGGTCGATTTCCACCGGCGCTTCCTCGAGCGCGACTTCGAGCGTGGGTTCTTCTTCGCCGACCCGTACGGCCTCGACATTCTTTTTCGCGTAGCCGATCATCGAGACGCGGAGGGTGTAGGTGCCGAAAGGCACGCGCCGGATTTCAAACACGCCCGCGAGGCTGGTGCTGCCGCCCATCACCGTGCCGAGGATCTGCACGTTGACGCCGGGCAGGGGTTCCCCCGTGGCCTTATCGACGACTTTTCCGCGGATAACGCCTTTGGTTGTTTGCGCCGTCAGCGTCTGGCCGAAGAGGAACGTCGAGACGATCACGGCGGCAATGAGCAGACAATTTTTCATTGAAGGCATCTTTTCAGGCTTTCCTGGCCAGGCCGGCCAATGAGTCAGTTGGCTGGGCGGTCAAAATTCGCGTTGATTTCAATCCCGGTTATGACGCTGTCCGCGCCGGAATCGATGAAGTTGCCGAGTACGAATTTCGGCGCGAAAAGCGAACCGCCGGTTTGGTTCCATGCAACCAGAACGACTTTCGGGCCGCGTGCGATCCGGGTGTTGAACGCCAGCGAATCGACCGGCGTTTTATCGAGCAGGCGGATATCCATGCTTTTGAGCAGCTCGCAAACATCGAGGCTGCCACTGAGGTTGGCCGCATCAGCGAAGACCAGCGCCAGGTTGTCGAGTTTCTGCGGCCACGCGCCCTGAAAATGAATCGTACCCGAAACATCCACTCTCCGGTCTACTTTTTCCAGGTTCACGTCGATTGTTACGCCCGAGACGGTCGGGTTTTCCGGGGAAAGTCTCACTTTAGGCAGGGCGCCGTCGACGCAGTTCGAGCCGACGATATTCTCGATGATATTGAACGGCTCGCCTCGTTCTTTCCAAACGACGAACAGCGCGTCAAATTCGCGTTCGCCCGGCACTTTGCTCGATTGCGCCTCCAGTGTAAACGGCACGGTCTGGGTCTGCAAAGAATCCTCCGGACTTAACGCCCGGCGCGGAATCGTTCGGGTAAATTTAGGCGAAACACCCTCAACAAGCGCCAGCAGGAGCTCATCCGTTTCCTTGGGTGGAATTCCTTCAATTACCAGATTCCCCTGAACGCTGGTGAAAAAATCCTGGTCCAGACCGAAATCGTTGCACGAGACCAGGGCAAACGACAGCAGGCACAGGCTGAGCATGAGAACACCGCCGGGACGGCGGTCATTTCGTGGGCAAGACATTTTTCGAGACCCCTCCGTGTGTAACGGCTCCCTGAACGTCGACAGCGGCGCGCGTTTTGTCGAAGAGGCCCGGCTGAGATGGCAGGCGCTGCCGCTGAATTGGCGAATATAGATATCCCCTGATTTAAAGTCAAGACTTGGCCTGCACTGCGAATCTTTTCCGGCGCTTACGCCCTCGGGGTTGCGTTCGGCGTGCAGATTTCATATATTAGCCTGAAAAATTCATAGCCACAGAGGCTCGGAGTACACAGAGTTTTATTTATTTGAAAATTATGACAATAAACCTTCCGCGTTTTTTG
>CAZTNL010000409.1:0-3590 GCA_964614885.1 uncultured Calditrichaceae bacterium
TTGACCTCGGCCGGGTCAAGAAGGCGGGACTCGTTTGCTTCTATCTGACCGCCGCAATCCTGATCGTCCTCAAAGTTGCGACCTGGTTGCACGCGGAAGAGTTGTTCGGCCTGAACGACGTAATTGTCGAGGGCAACCACCTGGTCACAGAGGACGAAGTGCTCGCCCTGCTGCAACCGAGGCCGGGAGTAAACCTGTTTCACTATGACCTGCGCAGCCTTGGGGAGCGTGTCGAAAACCACCCGTACATCCGGCGCGCTTCGGTGGGCCGCAGACTGCCCGACAAACTCGTGGTCCGCATCGAGGAAGTCGAGCCGCTCGCCCTTCTCAACGGCGACCGGATGGCTATCCTGGACGATCAGGGTTCTGAGTTGCCCCCATCCATGATCTCTCAGGTCATCGATTATCCTTTGATAGCCGGCATGAGCCCGGACGATCCGGCTTTTGCACTGGTGCTGCAATACCTGCGCGATTGCAAATGCAAGAACTTCCCGCTCTACAGCCAGATAAGTGAGATATCTTACTCGCCGGATAAGGGTGTCTATTTCTATCTCATTGACAACGCGCTGCCGGTGATTTTGGGCGAGGGCAACTTCGAAGAAAAAAGCCGCCACCTGATGCAACTCCTGCGAATCCTTGAAGGAAATCAGGAAATCGGGCATGTGGGGGCGCTGGACGTTCGGTTTGAAAACCAGGTCGTTGTAAAGTCCAAGGTTAGTTAGAAACCCATCCATTGTCCAAATAAAGGAATCGTACTATGGCACAGATCGTAACGGGACTGGATATCGGCACCACGAAAATCGGGGTTATCATCGCCGAACTAGATGGCGACGCCGCCCCGAAGGTCATAGGTGTCGGCACCAGTCCATCCGAAGGATTAAGGAGGGGGGTTGTCGTCAATCTGGAAAAGACGGTTCGCTCTATCCAGGCAGCCATCGAAGAAGCCGAACGCGTTGCAGGCGTGCATGTGACTGAAGTCTACGCCGGAATCGCGGGCGACCATATTCGCAGCATAAACGGGCGCGGTGTCGTCGCGGTGGCCGGCCAGGACAACGAAATCGTACCGGCGGATATTCGCCGTGTCATCGACGCGGCAAAGGCCGTGGCTCTGCCGATCGACCGGGAGATTTTACACATCCTGCCACAGGAATTTGTCGTCGACGAACAACATGGCATCCGGGACCCCATCGGGATGTCGGGCGTTCGCCTCGAGGCCGAAGTGCACATCGTCACCGGAGCGATCACGTCAGCACAAAACATCTACCGCAGCATCGACCGCGCGGACCGGCGCGTCCTCGATCTGGTGCTCGAGCCACTGGCCTCGAGTTACGCAGTGCTGGGTGAAGACGAAAAGGAGCTCGGCGTCATCGTTCTTGACCTTGGAGGCGGCACAACTGACCTCGCCTTGTTTTTCGAAGGGTGCATTCGTCACACAGCCGTGGTCGGGCTCGGCGGCAAAAACGTCACCAACGATCTGGCGCTCGGGCTGCGCACTCCGGTCGACAATGCTGAAAGCATCAAGCTTCAGTACGGGTGTGCTGTACACCGGCAGGAAGAACGCGAAATCACCGTCGAGGTGCCCGGAGTCGGAGGAAGGCCGCCCCGCCGCATCGCCAAGTCGTACATCGTCGATATCATTCAACCGCGCATGGAGGAAATTCTCAGCCTTGCCTACGAAGAGATCAGGAAGTCGAACTATTACCATCTCATGGCCGCAGGCGTGGTCCTGACCGGTGGCGGCTCCATGCTCGACGGTACCGTCGAACTGGCCGAAGAAATCTTCGACATGCCAGTCAAACTGGGTATTCCAAATGGCTTCAGCGGCCTGACCGACATGGCCAGCACGCCGATGCATGCAACCGGCGTCGGCCTTGTCCACTATGGCCTGGTGCACAAACACAACAACGATGAACTCATGGGCCAAAACGAACACGGCCTCTTTGACTGGGTTATGGCTCGCATGCGCAGGTGGTTCAGCGGTCTCAACCATCTCGAATCACGTAAAAACTAAACCAAGGGAGATATATCATGAACTTACGATTCGAATTTGACGATTCGCACACCCTGACTGCAAGAATGAAAGTGGTCGGCGTCGGCGGTGCCGGTGGCAACGCGGTCAATCGCATGATCGAAGCAAATCTTAACGGCGTTGAGTTTGTCAGCGTCAACACTGACCTGCAGGCGCTGGAAAATTGCAAAGCCAACTCCAGACTGCAAATTGGCAGGATGCTCACCAAGGGCCTCGGCGCCGGCGCCAACCCGGAAATCGGTCGCAAAGCGGTCGAAGAGGACCGGGAGACACTCTACCAGTCGCTGGAAGATTCCGACATGATCTTCGTGACCGCGGGAATGGGAGGCGGAACCGGCACCGGAGCCGCCCCGGTCGTAGCCGAAATCGCCAAAGACCTCGGCGCCCTGACCGTCGGCATCGTTACGAAACCTTTCATGTTCGAGGGCCCGAAAAGAATGCGGCGCGCGATGGAAGGCATCGCCGAGCTCAAAGAGCGCGTGGACACGCTCATCGTCATCCCCAACCAGCGTTTGCTCTCCGTGGTGCCGAAGGACACACCGCTAAACGCCGCCTTCCAGATCGCGGATGAGGTTCTGCTGCAGGCCACGCGTGGCATCTCGGACCTGATCGCCATTCCGGGCCTGGTCAATCTCGACTTCGCCGACGTCCGCACGGTCATGTCAGAGATGGGCGATGCCTTGATGGGCTCGGGCGTGGCAGCCGGAGAACATCGCGCCAACGAAGCCGCCCAGCAGGCAATTTCCAGCCCTCTGCTCGAAGAAGTCTCGATCGACGGTGCGCTCGGCGTCATCGTCAATGTCAGCGGCAGCGCCAGCATGACTCTGCACGAAGTCAACGACGCAACGACCGTGATTACCGAAGCGGCCGGCCAGGATGCCAACATCATCTTCGGAGCCGTCATCGACGAAAAGCTCAACGACGAGATGCGGGTGACGGTTATCGCAACCGGATTCAATCGCAACGGTCGCCTGAGCTCACTGGGAAACGGACGCAGCCGATTCTATGAGCTGCCGCAAAATCCGCTTGTCGACCTGGATGTACCAACCTTTCAGCGTCTTGAGGAAGGGTATGCCGCGGCTGCTACCAATGGTAACGGCAACGGCTGCACGAATGGCTCAGTGAGCGCAGCCAGCGATGTACTGCAGGAAGAACCGGTTGAAAAGGTGAGAAGTGAGGATTACGACGTGCCGACCTACTTGCGCCGGCGTATCAACAACTAAATTTCACGCGTCTACACGGTAAGTACGGGCCGGGTGGCCCGGCGTCAAACAAAAAAAGCATCGAAGAAATCTTCGATGCTTTTTTAATTACTCTGAACTTGCTCAGGCAGTCTTAGCCACTTTGCCGCTACGTATGCACCGTGTACAAACGCGAATCCGCCTGACCTGACCATCTACCACCGCCCGCACACGCTGCAGATTGGGCAGCCAGCGTCTTCTGGTCGTGTTATGCGCGTGGCTTACGTTGTTGCCAACAAGAGGGCCCTTGCCACAGATTTCACATCTCTTTGCCATGTCGTCTCCGGTGTTCTATCTCTCAAACTTTCTTTTTCGCCGTT
>CAZTNL010000410.1:0-3588 GCA_964614885.1 uncultured Calditrichaceae bacterium
CAGAGCCGGACCACCGGGCCGCAGCTTCGGCGGGTTGGCGCGCAGCCGTTCCTTTGCCGCGCGCACCTTTTCGGTTGCCAGCTCCGGCAGCTCGGCGGCGGCTTCCAGGGTGCGCCGAACGGTCATCAGCGTGTCGTAGTAGGTTTTCTCGACATTTTGCGGTGTCGGGTCGCCGGAGAAGCGCGGCACCTGCACGCCAAACGCCTCTTCGAAGGGGCGGCAAACCTCGTAATAGCCTTCGGAGCAAAACTTGTGACCGGCGCCGTGTGACTTTTTGCCCTCAATTCCATACCGCCACCCCTTTGTCGTCCGGTAGACGATGGCTGTCGGCTGCGTGGTTTCGAGCGCGAGGGCAAATTCCTGGGCCGCGAGAATCTTCTGGAAATCCGTGCCGTCTTCGACGTAGATAACGTTCCAGTCGTGGCAGTAGCACAATTCGATCGGGTCCCACTGAACATAGTCGCCCGGTTCGTCGTTTTCGCGGCAGACTTTGTCGGAGTCGATCGAAGCCTGGTTCCAGTCGACGTGCAGGATGGTGTTGTTCAGGCAGGCCGACGCGGCCGTGGCCAGCGCTTCGTGCACCCGTCCGGGCGTCATGCCGCCTTCGCCTTCGAGGATGTGTATTTTGGGCGAAGAGGCGCCGTAGCTATCCAGGGCTGCCGTCGCCAGGCCCAGAGAGGCCGGAACGCCGACGCCGCTGGGGCCGGTCGCGATTTTTACGAACGGCGTGCCGGGTGTCGGATGGCCGTCGAGCGCCTTCGACTTGAGTTCGTTGAACAGTGTCGTTTCGTTGGTCGGGTTGCGGCGAAATCCGAGCAGGTCTTCGAGCCGCAGTTGCATGGCGGTAGATGGCAGCAAGTCGGCCCCGCCGATCCGCACCAGCTCGTTGCGCAGCGCCCACATGGCGTAAAGCCCCATGGCCTTGTGGCCGGCGGCGTAGACCAGAATGTCGGCGTCGGTGGCGTCGGGGTCGGCCATATCGTAGGTCATGGTGTTGTACAACAGGCTTTCGACGATCCGGCCCGAGGACACGCTGCCGCCCGGGTGACCAGAGGTTGGAACGAAATTGAAAAGCATGGCGCACATCGTGCGGTACACCAGATCGATGCGTGTCATGCGGTCGAGCCGGCCGACTGGCAAGTCGTACGGTGCGCTCTTCACAATGTCATCGATATGATAGAAACGGGCCCTTTTAGGACCAAATTCGAGTTTTCTCGGTTGGATGGACACGTAACCTTCCGGGTTGCTCATGATGCTATCTCCGTCAAAATCCGCAATAATACCATTTCAAGTGCAGCTATTAAGATATGCAAATCCGAACAAACATGCAATCCTTGGGCCGTAGATTTTCTGAAACATTTTCATTGGACGCTTATGAGCTAACAAGATAATTAACAGTGTATTATTGCCTGAAACTTCTGGGAGTGACTTAAACGAAAATTTCCAGACCTGATAATAATTGATGGCGATTCCCCTTTCAGAGAAGGCGGGCAGCATGGCTGCCGTTTGCGTTCCCTCGGCTTTTTCACTTTACTTCTTGAAAGAATTTTCTTAGTTTAGCGCTTCACCAACTCATCCATCCTGCTGCAAGTTGCTTGGCTAAATGACCATTTCGGAGGGAAAATGAAGCTGAAACTGCACTGGCAAATTATCATCGGAATGGTGCTCGGTCTCATCTACGGCGTCATTGCTGCTTTTGCCGGTTGGGGCGAATTCACGATGGACTGGATTGCCCCCGTCGGCGATATCTTTCTGAACCTGCTGAAGCTCATTGCTATTCCGCTGGTGTTGGGATCTCTCGTTTCAGGCGTCGCTTCTCTTTCGGACCTGAAAAAGCTGTCCCGCATCGGAGGCAAAACCATTGGCATTTACGTGGCGACAACCGCCATTTCCGTGACTATCGGACTGGTAGCCGTAAACGTGTTGCAGCCCGGGAGAAATGTCCCGGTCGACATGCGCAAGAAGCTACAAGAGACTTACCAGCAGGATGCGTCACAAAAAGCATCCGCGGCGCGTGCGGCCAAGGAACGCGGGCCCCTTCAGCCCCTGGTGGACATGGTGCCGGACAACATCACTGGCTCAGCGAGCAGCAACCGCAACATGCTTCAGGTCGTCTTTTTTGCTATTTTCCTCGGCATCGGTGTTATTCAGGTGCCGGAAAAGCAAGCCCGTCCCTTTATCAGCTTTTTCAACGGTCTGAATGATGTCGTCATCAAGATGGTGGACAACATCATGCTGCTGGCGCCCTATGGCGTCTTCGCGCTCATCGCCAAGACGATCAATCTGGTGGCGAAGGATAACATGGCGCAGGTGCTCGAACTGCTCGGCGCGCTGGGTTTCTACTGCCTGGCCGTTCTCATCGGACTCCTGATTCAAACGCTGGTTGTTTATCCCACCCTGCTCAAAACGATGACCAGGGTGAAGTTGTCGACATTTGCAAAGGCGCTGGCTCCGGTGCAACTGCTGGCGTTTTCAACGAGTTCCAGCGCCGCGACGCTGCCGGTTACCATGGAGCGCTGTGAAAAAAATCTGGGCGTCTCCGAAGAAGTTTCCTCCTTCGTGTTGCCTCTCGGCGCCACCATCAACATGGACGGCACCGCGCTGTATCAGGCCGTGGCCGCCGTTTTCATCGCGCAGTCGCTGGGGTTGGGGTTGGGAATTGGCGCACAACTCACGATTATTCTGACGGCGGTGCTGGCTTCCATCGGAACAGCCGCGGTTCCCGGCGCCGGAATCATCATGCTGGTGATCATCCTCGAGGCCATCCACGTTCCCAGCGCCGGGATCGCCCTCATCCTCGGCGTCGACCGCATTTTGGATATGTGCCGGACTGTTACCAATGTCACCGGCGATGCCACCGTCGCCACTATCATTGCGTCGACCGAGGGTCAGCTTGGGGAGCCCGTGCAGGACGATTAGCCCCAGCCGAAGCTTCGAGATAATCTTGCGAGCCCCGGGCCCGGGTCGGCATTTTTCGGCGTCGCGGCCGGCGCCACGGCCAGCGCGGACGAACCACGCCCGGGGGGCCAATCCTTGTGTCGCTTCCATGTCAATCCCCAATATATAGCCCTTCGTTCGATTTTAATCCACAAGAGTGGGGAAAATGTGGATAACGTGTGATTAAGAGTACCCTTCCGAACCAAAGATGACTCTTTTGTCAAAACTTAAGATTCTGCGAGTTGGCTTTTCGTCGCCGCCGAATGTTCGTACTAATTGCATTTCACGCCTTCGGGCTATCGCATAAATTCAATAAAAACAATGACGTGATTGTTTGGCCGCGGTTCGTCTGAACAAATTAGGAATTGTTTATTTTATTGAAGTTAGGCAGGTTTTTCCCCTGGTTGCCGCTGTGGAGCGCGTCGAGCCCGGTTATCCACAGGGGCGGCTCTTCGGTGTGGATAACTTTGACCAAAAACGGAACTTTTGGGTTTACAGTTCGCTTCTATCGCCTTTTCTCCGGTCTGGCGCTGAACCTGAAATTCGCAACGAATTGCTAGTGGAGCCGTGTCTCCGGCTCCCAAATAACTGTTGACTTTCTGGCCATTTTTTTTTAAATACGCCTAACCCAAGAGGTCTGTCTCCATGAAG
>CAZTNL010000411.1:0-3586 GCA_964614885.1 uncultured Calditrichaceae bacterium
AGCGAAAATCACCGGGAAGCGGGAAAAGCGGAGAACGCTTTGCAGCGGCAGGAAGCGTCTTTTTTCTGAGGCGTCGCTGTTTCAGACGAACGGAGGACAAAAACAGAACGCGGCGCCGTGTTGGGACACGGCGCCGCGCAGGAAACTATTCCATGCTGTCGGCTTTGGCCAGCAGCTCTTTTTGCTCCTGGTAATCTTTGTTGACGATGCCGGCGCGGCTTTGCAGCATGCGCCACGACTTCCGGCGCTCAACACAGAATATGACCATCTGCCGCGAAAGAACATGATAGACGGGCGACCCGTCGTCGGCGTAATCGACGGCGTAGACGCCGCGGTCTGGAATGTAGGCGCGATGCTTTTCGTCCAGATGGCGACGATGCACGATGTCGTTCATGGTTATGAGCTTCAACTTGTCTTCCAGTCGCACCATGCCTTTGACCGCAGCCTCATCGACTTTCTTGTGGTGCAGGCGGAAACGCGCTTCAGTAAACGCCCAGTGCGCCACGGTGTACGCGTAGGGCGTCTTGGTCACCGGCGCCTTCTTCGTGTACCAGTCGCGATCGATGGCGGGATTGCCCTTCAGGTTCAGAGCCTCGCCATAGCTTTCGCCCAACTGCGGGTCGAAAACCAGCTCCGGCATGCCACGACTGTCGCGCGCGCGCTGTGCCTGGAGCTGGGCGGCATAATCGGGCACCCCGTGCTCAGGCTGGCAGGTCGTAAACGTCTGGAAGAAAGCGGTTCCGCGGTAGCAGAGACCATCGATCAGGGCTTTGTAAAGGTTGCCGACATTGGCGGTCGAAACCTGCGCCAGGAACGGCGAGCCGTGACCACCGAGGAAGGTGTAAACCGCAGACTTCATTTCGGTAAGCTTGCCTTCGGTGGCGGCGCCGGCCTGGTTCATATCGAAACCACCCGTCATCGGCGAGGAGTCGGAGTTCTGACCCCCGGTATTCGAATACACCTGCGTGTCGAGCATCAGCACCTTGACGTTCGGCCGGTTCTGCAGCACGACTTTCGACACGTTCTGGAATCCGATATCTCCCATGCCGCCGTCGCCGCCGATAGCCCATACTTTCGGCAGCTCCAGCACTTCGTCGTCGGTCATGTTCGTATCGGTGAAATGCGTGTATGCGAAGAAATCCTTATCGGTGAATTTTTGGTCGAAGCCGCCGAGCAGCAGGTCTGTGAATCGCTCCGGCAACACCGAGTAGCGGGCGTGATCCTTGATGAAACTCTCGCCGATCAGCCAGCCGATGGTGGCGCCATCCTGGAACAATGAGTTCATCCACGGGTACGGGTGCGGGTTGTTCGGCGGGGTCGAGCCGTACACGGTGTTGCAGCCCGTGTGCGCGGTCATCGCCATCACCGACATGCCGTTTGGCGCAAACCCCTCCAGCGTGAGCAGGTCGGAATGGTTGGCCGCGTCCTGGCGCAAGACCGCAACCAGCGCGTCGTTCAAATCGCTGTCCGTGCCATCGAAGCCGGCTGCGATATTTGCCTGCGTGTCAGCCAGATTCTCGCCGCCGTATCCCATGATCAGATGGAGGAGGGTCGTCTTGAACATCTCGTACGAATCGTGGTCACGCTCTTTCAGTGCCGTCAGATACTGCACGCCGGATTGATCGAGATCGTCGGCTTTCTTGCGCAGGCGGTCGGCTTTCACGTGGAAGATATTGCGCATCAAGGTTTCGGTCAGAGTCGCCACCGAGCGCAGAATGGATTTTTCGCCGCATCCGGCGCAGGCGCCGTCGCCGGAAACCAGGGCGCTGTACTTGGACTGCAGCATCAGGTGATAGCGCAGGGCCGCGGCTTTCGACTCCTGAGGCGATTCGGCATCGAAAATGCCGAGGTACTTTTGCGGCGTATCGCGCAGCATCTTGAGAAAGTCGACGGCAGAGTGGTAGCGGGCATGGATTTCCGGCGTCTCGGGAACCATTTCCAGCGCCTGGTGGTCGCCGCAGGCCTCCACGCAGGCCGCGCATCCCTTACACAGGTCGTTGACGAAAATCGAAAACAAGCCGCCGGCACCCTCTTCTTTCTTTTCCTTGTTCAGGAAAATGGCCTTGGCCGCCTTGTAGGCGATCGGCAGGGTATCCAGAATCTGCTCGACCTCGTTGATCGACTCGGGGGTAATAGAGTCGTCCTGCAGCGCCTTCATCTGTTCGATGGCCACATCCTTGAAGCGGGTCTTGTCTTCCTTGTTCGGCGCCAGTTCCAGCATCTTGCTGCGGCAGGCCGCCTCGACTTCCGGCACCCGCGCCAGCAGCGCCTTCCTGGCTCCGGCATCGGAGACGTATCCGCGAATGGCCGTGGACAAGACGGTGGAAATCTCCTGGGCGGTATTCGGCAGGGCGCTGTCCGGGCAGATGGTGATACAATCCATGCACTGCGTGCAGTTTTCTTCAATGAAGTGCGGAACCTCGCGCCGGGCCACGTACTTGCTCGCGGTGGCGCCGGTGCCGGCAGCCATCATGCCGACGGATGCCAGCGGGCTCGCCGGCTGGTTGTAGCCGAGACCGGAACGAAACTCCTTATCGAACGTGGAAATCTCGAACATCGGCAGGTGTTCGTTCAGTTCCAGGCCGCTGTTGGCATCGATGACATGCGGCAGCTTGCCGCTGCCGTTTCCGGGTTTGCCGCCGCCGTTCTTTTGCCCGATTTGCAGCAGTTCCCCACCGCCGTCGGATGGAATCTGGCAAGGACTGATGATCGTGCCGACAAAGCTGGAGGTGTCGGGAGCGTCCAGGTCGCCGTGCGGCACGGGCACGACCTTCGCGAAACCTTCCTGCATGACCGTCATATTCGATTCGACGACCGCCGCGCCAAAACGGCCAAACTTCTTTTCGTACTGGTTGCGCACGATTTCATGAAAATCCTCAGTGCCGATATTGTAGTCCTTAAGGAAACTCGACACCCGGAAGAAGGCGCCCAGAAAGGAGTTTCCCTGCATACGTGTCTGCAGATCTTCCCGGTTCGTAGCGCGCTTGGCGATGTCGAAACCGTGCAGCATGTAAACGGAAATGTCGTTGTCGAGAATTTCCTGACGGTAGCACTTCGGGATGCGCTGCCAGGCCGCCTCCGGAGTTGCCTCGCCGGACTCCCAGACGAAAGCGCCGCCTTTCTGCAGCCCCTGCAGCGGGTCGGTGTGCAGAAAAATCTTCGGATCGCAACACAGCACCACGGCGACGTGCTGCAGGTCGCAGTTGACCCGGATGCGCTCCGGCGCCGCCACCATGAAATAGTTGGTCGGCGCGCCTTTTTTCTCAGAGCCGTACTTCGGGTTGGCGCTGATGTGGATGATCTCTTCGAGCTCTCCGGTTTCATCGTAGCGGTTGTCCCGATTGGCGACAAAGTTGGAAAACTCTCCGAGGATTTCGCCGAGGTTTTTTCCAGTGGTAATCATGCCCCAGCCGCCGATGGAATGGAAGCGGACGGCAATCGCCTTTTCGGGCAAACACGACGGTCTTTCTTCGGAGACAACGGCGTACGGGTGGTCGATGCCGATAAAGATAAAACTCGTGCCCTCGCCCACCTTTTTCCCGTCCTGGCGCGCGATGCGGCCACAGGCGAAATCATAGGCGCCGAT
>CAZTNL010000412.1:0-3586 GCA_964614885.1 uncultured Calditrichaceae bacterium
ATCCCATTTCGCCGCGCAGAACATGCTGGATGAAATAAGGGTCGAGAGACGCCGGGCGTCCCTGCATTTCTGGAAACGCCGGGTAGGCGATGTGCCCGACCATGACACATTTCACGCCCGCTGCCACGGCGGCGCGAAACGGCGGCAGCTCCACTTCGGCAATCCGCTGCCGGGAAGCAGTCACCGTTGGCAGTTTGATGTGGGAATCGTCCTGTGTATCGCCGTGACCGGGAAAATGCTTGGCCGTCGCGTAGACGCCATGCTCCTGCATCCCACGAATAAACGCCGCGCCCATCTTTGAAACCAGCTCAGGCGTCGCACCATAGGAACGCGTGTTGATGATGGGATTCAGCGGATTGTTGTTCACGTCCATCACCGGCGCGAAACCGATATGCACGCCGACCGCGCGCACTTCGCTCGCGGTCATGGCGCCGATGGCGTACGCGTACTCCTCATTACCTGTGGCGCCGATCGCCATGTTCGGCGGAAAGCGCGTGCCCTGGTCGACTCGCATCTGCGGGCCCCACTCGACGTCAGCCATCACCAGCAGGGGAATCTCTGCGTGTTGCTGCACGCGATCGAGTGAGCGCGCCACTTCGTAGGGCAGGCCGCGGAAAAACATGATGCCGCCGATACGCCCCTCCTCCACCATCCCTACCAGAGACGCTAGCTCCGGACTCGCCGCGTTCAGAAATCGCGGCACATAAGCGGCGGCGAACATCTGCCCGACTTTCTCCTCAAGGGTGAGTGTGTCGAGACGGCGCTCCAGCCAGCCCGGCGGAACCTTCTTGTGTCCTGCAGCGCAGGAAGTGAGGAACAAAAGCGTCAGCACGAGTTTGGTTGTGGACTTTTTAATCGGAAATGCCTTTCAGTTGATTAAGCACATTCGGCGGAACCGTTTCCCCCGCCTGCTCAAACGAATAGAGCACAGCCGCCGCCACCGGCGTCATTTCCGGTTCCACAACTTCGAAGGTAAAACCGGTTTCCTGCGCCAGTTTGCAGAAACGTTCGCGCAGCAGCGTGCCCGGCTGCAAAACACCTCCCGCCAGCCCGACGCGGCAGACTTCCACGCGCCCGAGGTACGCCATCCCCCGGCGAACCAGACTCAGGAGCGCAGAAGCTGCGCTGTCGACAATTCGCCCAGCCTCCCCCTCGCCGAGCTTTGCCATTTCCAAGACCAGACGACCCGCAGAGGCAACCAGAGCTTGCGGGTTCCCGGCCGCGTAGATTCGCGAAAGCAACTCCGACGACGACGCGACCGCGAACAAATCGAGCAGTTCGGCGGCCATACGCGAGGGTGCAACCTCCTGCTCCGCCTCCAACAAGCACTGCCGGATCGCCTGCCGCCCAAGGTCGAAGCCGCTGCCTTCGTCGCCGAGCAGATAGCCCCAGCCGCCGAGTTGCCGGCACGGGGTGTCGTCGCCTTTGACCAGGCAAACCGAGCCTGTGCCGGCGGTGAGCGAAATGCCCGGTGAATGCCGGAAGATGGAAAAATGCAGCATTTCGGCGTCGGTCAACAGAGTGAAGCGGCCGATGCCCGCTGCCGAAATAACGCCTGCCGCGGTCTCTTTTGCGGCGGGACGGCCAATGCCTGCAAGTGCAAGAGTCGAATGCCGGACGGTGCCGGTCTTGCCTGCCGGCAGCAGCGTCTCCTGAATTTCCCGCATGAGAGCCAACAGGCCGCTGCGCCCGATGACCGTTACATTGCCGGGACCCAAACGGCAGGCGCGCACGGTTTTGCGGCCGGCATCGGCTAGAACCGCGCGGGTAGAGCTTCCACCTCCATCCACGCCAAGATAGTACATTTCTTACTCCGGTATGGAGACGGCCGGGCCTGAAGCCGCCCCGGGGGAACGTCGCACCTTAAGAACCGCTCAATCCGGAACGCAAAAACAGTCCGGCTGCCGGCGCTGCGGCACTTTACAAAAAAACCATATTATCCGTTGATTTCCACACTTTTTTTGGCTAAGATCAATACTATCGTAGCGACATTCCTCGATTTCCGGCTAATTACTTACCATCGGAATGCGACAAGTGGAAAAAGGCATAAAACCGCTGAGCGTGCATCTCTCGAACTCCGCGGAATCCTCCTTCAAGTACAAGCGCATCCGCACCCCTGCGTTTACCTTCAACTGGCACTGCCACCGCGAATTTGAAATCATGTTCATGCTCGGCAGCGAGGGCAAGTTTTTCATCGGTGACCGCGTTTCCTACTACAGGAAGAACGCCCTTTTTCTGCTCGGTTCAAATTTGCCCCACACCTGGCACGCCGCCGAAGGAAGGCTGGGACAGGGTGTTCCACACCAGGCGATCCTGGTCCAGTTCGCCGAAAACTTTGGCGGGCTGAATTCACGGGAAGCACCGGAGCTCAGAAATGTCAGTCGCTTGCTGCAACTGGCGATGCAGGGCGTTCAGTTTGCCGGACGCACCCGCGCCGCCGCCGGCAGACTGCTCGAGCAGATGGAGCACCTCGATGGCGTTCAACGCTTCGTACAGCTCATCCTGCTCCTCGATCTGCTCAGCAAGGCAAGCCCGGATGAGATGCAGCTCCTGTCGAACATCGAGGTCAGCCACCGCCTGCAGCCGCGACAGCAAAGCCGCATCGACCGCGTCTGCAAGTTTCTGAATGAGCATTATCAGAAAAAACTGTGCCTGGAAGATGCCGCCAGGGTCGCCAATATGAGCCCCACAGCCTTCAGCCGCTTCTTCAAGCGCTCGACCGGGCGGACATTCGTGCAGTACGTCAACCAGTTGCGCATCGGCCGGGCCTGCAAGCTGCTTATCGAAAGCGATCACTCGATCGCCGAAATCTGCTACGAAGCGGGCTTCCACAACATCTCCAATTTCAACCGCCGCTTCTTCGAGTGTCACAACATGAGCCCGCTGCAGTATCGCAAAGAGTTTACTTCGAAGAGCTATCTCTCGGCTGGCGCCGCCTATGCGGGCCGAAAAGCAGAGGCGCCGCGCTCTTGAAGCAGCGCCTCGCTTCGATAGACGCCTTCCGCGGCTTCACCATTGCCGCGATGGTGCTGGTCAACAACCCGGGCAGCTGGAGCCATATCTACGCGCCGCTCGACCACGCCGCCTGGCACGGATGGACGCCCACCGACCTCATTTTCCCCTTCTTCCTTTTCATCGTCGGCGTGGTGGTTCCTTTCTCACTCTCAGCCCAGGTGGCAGCAGGCGCCTCCCGGAAATCGATGTACACAAAAATTGTACGGAGAACGGCCATCCTCTTCGGGCTCGGGCTCATGCTCAACGGCTTTCCGTATTACGACCTGTCCACTATCCGCATTCCGGGCGTCCTGCAACGCATTGCCGTGGTGTACTGCGTTACCGCGTTCGTGACCCTCAAGTTGAGGCCGAAGGGGCAGGCGGTGCTGGCCGCATCCCTCCTCCTGCTCTACTGGATGGCCATGACGCTAATTCCGGTGCCCGGTCACGGCGCCGGCGACCTCAGCCCGGCAGGCAACCTTGCCGCTTTCGTCGATAATCACCTGCTGCATGGACACATGTGGAAAAAAACGTGGGATCCCGAAGGACTGCTCAGCACCATCCCCGCCATTTCAACGGCACTTTCCGGCGT
>CAZTNL010000413.1:0-3586 GCA_964614885.1 uncultured Calditrichaceae bacterium
GTCAGGACGACTGTCGATGAGTCGTGTGAGTCTGTGCTGGCGAACCCGGGACAGATGCAGCAGGTCGTGATGAACCTTTGTACGAATGCGAGACAGGCGATGGGCGAACACGGTGTTCTTACGGTAACGCTTGAGCCTGTCAGGAACACGGAAAACGAGACGCTGTCACCGGGCCTGCTCGCTGGCAAATGCGTGCGGCTTACCGTAGGAGATACCGGCTCGGGCATGGACAGCGAGACCACCAGTCACATTTTCGAGCCATTTTTCACGACAAAGGAAGTGGGCGAGGGCACCGGACTCGGGCTTTCTGTGGTGCATGGCATCGTTGAAACTCACGGCGGCGACATCACGGTGGAAACAGCGCCGGGCGCGGGAACCACGTTTTACGTCACGCTTCCCGTGTATTCGGTTTCGATTGTTCAGGGCGCCGAGGCGCCTGACGCTTCATACACGGGTTCGGAAACGATTCTCGTGGTCGAGGACGACCTCCTGGTTTCTAAAGTGGTCGGGCGGCTCTTGTCCAAAGCCGGCTATGATGTGGTGAGCAGGAATGATAGCCTTGCGGCTCTGAAGACATTTGCGGCTGAGCCCGGAAAGTTCGATCTCGTGCTTACCGACCAGACAATGCCAAAGATGGTGGGGACGGAGCTGGCCGTCGAGCTTAGAAAAGTACGGGCGGACATTCCCATTATTCTGATGTCAGGATTTGGCCATCAGGCCGCAACTGCCGATGCGGTCGAGGTTTTCGATGAACTGGTTAGCAAACCTGTTCAGGCCAGAGAGCTGGGCCGGTCGATCCGCCGGGTTTTGCGGACGCACCGGGAGGTAGAGGTTTAACCGCTGAAGGACCGCTTTGGTCGTGCTACCTCGGTTGCGGGAAACCGCTGATTTACTATTGATTTGACTTTCCCGATGTTTTTTCTATTTTGAATCCTGTTGAACGTGTAATCCGGGATCTGAATGTGGTTAAGATAAACAAAAGCACGCGCTTTGCGTTGTATTCCGTCGCTGAGTTGAGCGAGAACGCCGGCGAGGTACTGTCGGTGGGGCATATCGCCGAGAAGTACAAGATATCGGAGCACCACGTTGCCAAGGTCCTCCAGCAACTCGCGCGAGCAGGTGTGATTCGCAGCATGCGCGGTATAAATGGCGGTTTCCAGATAGCCAGGGACCCCAGGGAGATCACGTTGCTGGATATTGTTGAAATCTTCGAACCGCGTGTGCAGGATAATGGTTGCTTGCTCAGAGACTTTCCCGAAGCGTGTGACCTTTCGGGCGCCTGCAGGATTGAAGAGGTGTTCAATGAGATTCAGGAGCAGGCTATTTATACGCTTCAGTCCGTCACCGTGGCAACGCTCATTTCTCCCAAAAAGCTGCTTTAGCGAACACCGGGCGCGTCGGCGCTGAGCAGGATTTTGCCACTTTCCCGGGAAGCCCATTTTCGTGCTACGGGCCACTGTGACAAATACGACTATTTTAACTTTTTTCTTGACACAATGGGATTTTATGTTATCTTAAACAGGTAATCGAGTACCTGTTTACTTAATTAAAACCCTTCGAGAGAAAAATGGACGAGATGATTGCGTGGCAGATGACCGAAATCGGCGCACCGATGCAGCGGGTCCGTATGGCCAAACCGGCTCTGTCTCCGGGTGAAGTCGTCGTGCGTGTGGCCGGGTGCGGTGTGTGTCACACCGACCTCGGATTTTACTATGACGGGGTTCGAACCATCAAACCGCTGCCGCTTACACTTGGCCATGAAATCAGCGGTATCGTTGAAGATACGGGCGCTTCAGCCGAAGCCTGGCGTGGCAAGGCCGTTGTCATCCCGGCGGTCATGCCGTGCGGGGAGTGCGATCTGTGCAGGAAGGGCAGAGGGACTATTTGCCGCAATCAGTGCATGCCGGGCAACCACATTCACGGTGGATTTGCCTCTCACATCGTAGTGCCTCAGCGTTACCTTTGCGAGGTCGAGGTTAGCGCCGAGGATGCCGCGTTTGGGAAATCCGGCGTGACGCTGAAGGAGCTTTCTGTTGTCGCTGATGCTGTAACCACCCCGTTTCAGGCGGTCAAGAATTCCGGGCTCGACGCCGGGGACCTGGCTATATTTGTCGGTGTCGGCGGGATTGGCGGGTTTGGCGTGCAGATCGCTAACGCACTGGGTGCTACCGTCATCGCTATCGACATTGATGCCCGCAAGTTGCAAAAGGCGGAGAAATTCGGGGCGGCTGCAACGTTTGACGCGACGCAGTTTGACAGTAAAGGACTGCGGAACGCTGTCCGTGAGTTCGCAAAATCGAATAAGCTTTCACTTTTTGAATGGAAAATATTCGAGACATCCGGCAGCAAACCGGGACAGGAGACCGCCTTCGGTCTACTCACTTTCGGCGCCACACTGAGTGTCGTCGGTTTTACGATGGCCAAACTCGAGCTGCGTCTCAGCAATCTCATGGCCTTCGATGCGCGCGCTATCGGCAACTGGGGCTGCCACCCGAAATTCTATCCTGAAGTGCTCGACCTCGTCGGGAAAGGGGCGATTCAACTAGGGCCGTTCGTGCAGACTTTTTCCCTGAGCGAGATCAATACCGTCTTCGAACGGGTCCACAATCATGAAATCGAGCATCGTCCCATTCTTGTTCCCGACCATGCATAGGAGATTATCCATGGAAGCGTTGAAGGACCACAATCTTGTACCCGGAATTGAATTCAGCGAAATCAAGTATGAACTGAGGCCATGCCTCGATGCTGCCGGCAAGGCCGTTGCGGGGTTATACAACGCCTGGATCGTGCTCGACAACCAGGGCCAACTGAATTCCTACACCACACAGATGGTCAAGGAGGTAATTCTTGCGTTCAGAATGGCCTCCGGCGCCCGCAATGTGGCTTGCGTGGTATTCACGGCCGCTGGCGACCGGGCGTTTTGCACCGGAGGCAACACCAAGGAATACGCGGAGTACTACGCCGGCCGGCCCGAAGAGTACAGCCAGTATATGCGCCTCTTTAACGACATGGTATCAACCATTCTCATCTGCGACAAGCCGGTCATCTGCCGGGTGAATGGCATGCGCATCGCAGGGGGCCAGGAGATCGGAATGGCGTGCGACTTTTCGATTTCCAGCGACATGGCCATGTTCGGACAGGCGGGCCCCAAGCACGGCTCGGCGCCCGACGGCGGCTCGACGGACTTTTTGCCGCTCTTTGTCGGCATCGAGCATGCCATGTCCAGCCTGACGCTGTGCGAAATGTGGAGCGCGCACAAGGCCCTGCGGCTCGGTCTGTTGACCGAAATTGTCCCCGTTCTGAAACAGGACGGCGAGTATATCGCCAATCCCCTGGTGGTAACCGACCGTTGGGTCGATGAGCGAGGCAGAATCGTTTACGGCGAGGCTAAGACAGGCGAAGCCAGAGAAGCGGGCAAAGCGCTGATGCAACAATGCGGGAAGGATCTGTCGGCTTTGGATGCCGCCGTAGACACGATGTGCACCAAGTTGCTGATGACCATGCCGGGCTGCCGTTCGAAGACGATCGAGTCGACCCGGAAACACAAACTGCATCACTGGGAACGTAACAAAGAAACCAATCGCGC
>CAZTNL010000414.1:0-3577 GCA_964614885.1 uncultured Calditrichaceae bacterium
CAGGTCGAACTTTTGAACGTCGGTTATCTTTTTTTCCGTACGCGTGAGATTGTCTTCCACCAGTTTTTCAACATCGAAGACCTCCTCGTCGCTGGCGGCGTTCAAGTCAAAAGCGCGGATATTGTTGTGCACCATACGGAAAGGACCGGAAAGGCCGAGGGTAAACGGCGTGACAAACGTGGCGTCGAGACTGAACTGATCGGACGGATGGAAAGCCAGGCCTCCGCGAAAACGGCGGGCGCGCCCCTCCCAGTCACCGCGAATGTTGGCGAACAGGCTGTCATACTGCACGCGCGCTGGATCGTTGAACGCCCGCGTGTCGCCGCCGGCGCTGGCGATAATCCCTTCCGGCAAAAATGTCCCTTCGAAGTTCATTTCGGCGTTCATGTTGTCGTAGGCGAGACCCAACGCCAGGTTGGGCCGCAGCCGTACTCCGGCGGCGACCGTCGATGCCTGAACCGCCATGCTCAAATTGAAATTGCCGTTGACGGTGCCGAAAATACGGTGTGTCTCGACGTTGCGGTCATCCAAAGCGGAAGCGAGAAATTCCATGCCGGACACCGACAGCTGCGATTCGACCCGAAAAGGCTGGTGGAAAGAACCGGCGAGGGTGAATAGTTTTGTGCCGTAGGCCAGAGCGCCGCCCTTGAGCCCGCCGCGCATTTTGAGACTGCTGTTCAGCCGCCCATCGGTGACCGTACCGGGCGCGACCGTTCCCGTGAGAGAATTTTGCTCTGCTGCGTCGGTCAGCGACTGGTTGTATTCCTGCTCGAGGTCGAAGGAGCCGAACGTTCGGCCGGCGGCTACCGCGTCCACGGTCAGCGGCGGCGCCCAGTCGAGTGCGACCGACAGGCCGCGCACAAAACCAAGTCCGGCCGGGTTGATGGAAATCGATTGCGCGTCGCCGATCAGCGAGGTGAGGCTGCCGCCGAACCCTTCGCTGCGCGCGCCGAGACCGGAAAAGCCTTCGCCCGACCATTCCACATTCAGACCGATGTCGCCGCCTTTGAGGCGGTCGATGCGGCTGGTGTTCTGCGCCGAAGCCGCGCCCGCGAACAACACGAGGTGCGTGGCCAGCAGAAACGGCCAGATGCGACCGGTGTGTTCGCCTTTTTTTTCAGGATGCCCTTTCGCGACCCGTCGATTGAATCTGCGACTGCAGAGTTTCAGCACGTTTCCATCCGTTCTCTGGTAATTGACGCAAGGTGTGGGGCGGTACGAGTTCGGTGTCAAGAAAATTACAGAAAAGATAGGTACTTCCCGGCTGAGAGTCAAGCGAAAGAATACGGCTTTCAGCCGCGCGTTCTAGATGCTGGCGAACGCATCGATTTGCCGGTTTTTCATCTTGCGGGTCACGACCTCGCGCGGCGTGTCCCAGCGCAAAACCTTTTCTGCGATCAGATTCGCCTCGCCTTTGAGCCGCGACTGCACCTTGCCGACCACGGTGAACGGACCTTTTCCGCGCAGAACGTCCGCGTATTTTTCGTACACCACCGGGAAAAAAATGACTTCGCAAATGCCTGACCGGTCTTCAAGAGAAAGAAACTTCATATATTTGCCGCTGACGGTTTCCTGCAGGCGCGAGGTTACGTACCAGCCAGTAAATTGAACACGGCGGTTCTTGTTAGCCTCAAGGTCCTGGGAATTGACCATGTTCTCCCAGGGAACAAGTCCGTCGTAAAGCGCCAGCGGGTGGGCGGTGACACCGAAGCCGAGCAACTCCAGTTCCGCGAGAATACGCATTTCCTTCGAGTAGGGCAGCGGCGCCAGCCCGGCGGTGAGATAGGCTGCTTTGTTTTTGTTGCGGCCGTTCTTGAAAAAACTTTGGCATTTCATCAGCAATAAAGGTTCGCTCGGCTCCAGCGAACGCAGGGCGCCGCAACGGATGAGATGTTCGGCCTCCTTTTCGCCGGCCCGCGTTCGGTCGAGAAAATCGTAAAGGTCGCGGAAGGGGCGTTTTTCGCGTTCGCTGACGATACTGTTTTTCGTGCTGGCCGACAGTTCGGCCACGGAATTCAATCCGACGCGAATGCCGTCGCCTTCCAGCGTAAAACGGCGATCGGAACGATTGATGTCCGGCGGCAAAAGCGGGATGCCGTGCCGGCCGTCCGGCAGATCGAGCCGCCGGCACTCTTCGATATAAACCGCCGTGGAATAAAAGCCGCCGACATTGTTGAGCACCGCGGTCATGTATTCCACCGGGAAATAGCATTTCAAATAGGCGGTCTGGTAGGCGAGGATGCCGTAGGTGGCCGCGTGCGCTTTGTTGAAGCCGAAGCCGGTGAACTGCCGCAGAAACCGCCAGATTTCAGTCGCCTTTTTCTCCGGAACTCCCTTCCTGGCCGCGCCGTCAAGAAACTGTTTCCGCATGCTGTTCATCAGCGCCTCATCGCGATTCTTGGTCATGGCGCGCCGCAGAGTGTCGCCCTGCGCCAGGGTGAAGCCGGCCACGGCCTGAGCGATGAGCAGCACTTGCTCCTGATAGATCGTTAGTCCGTGGGTTTCTTTCAGCACCGGCTCCAGAATGGAATGGGAGTAGCGGGCAGCATGCACACCACCCCGGCGCAGAATATATTCGTCTTTCATGCCACTGTCGCCCACGCCCGGCCGGATTACCGCCACCGCCACCACGGTGTCTTCGACGCTGTCGGTTTGCATTTTGCGCAGGATGCCGCGTACCAGCGGACTTTCCAACTGGAAACACCCCAGCGTTTTGCCCTCTTTGATCATCCGGATTGTCGCCGGGTCGTTATCCGGGATGACACGCAGATCGAGCGCGGAGAGTTTTTCCGCTTTCTTGAAAAAAGAAAAGGATTCAGTGGCAGATTGGTCATTCCTGCGGCGGAAAATCCGGGGCTCGGGATTTCCCCCCGCAGCGGAAGGAGTTTCTTCGTCTTCGAAAAGAAAAAGGGATGCGCCCGGATTCAGCGGTTTACCGGAGATGGTCGGGTTGGCCCGGGGTTCATGCTCACCGTTCGCGAGATCTCCATTTCTCCGGCAATTGGAGTCCGGCTCGCCACACCGGTTTGCCCGCGCCAGCTCCAGACATTCGGTGATGATGGTCAGAGAACGGACGCCGAGCAGATCCATCTTTACCAGCCCGAGACGTTCTACCGAGTGCATGTCGTACTGCGAAATGACGATGCCTTTGCCGGCGACTTCCAGAGGGGTGAAATCGGCGAGCCGCTCCGGCGCGAGGATCACCCCGCCGGAGTGAATCGACAAATGCCTGGGAAAGCCGGCCAGCCGCCTGCTGATGTCGATAATCTGCAACATGGTGCGGTCGGGCTTTTCGCCGTTTTTGAGCCGTGGCGCGCTTTGCAGATTCTGATCTAGGTCAGCCATTTTTGCCATATAGGGAAGGTCGCGCGTGAGGGGACCAATTTCCTCATCGGGCAGGCCGAACACCCTGGCGACGTCGCGAATCGCGGCCCGGCTTTGAAAGGTGTTGAAGGTACAGATCATGGCGGTTTTTTCGGCGCCGAACCTTTCGTAAACGTACTGCAGGATCCGGTCGCGGCTGCGCCAGCAAATGTCGAGGTCGATGTCCGGCGCATCGGTGCGCTCCGGGTTGAGG